>JAOOLP010000009.1 GCA_028408795.1 Candidatus Pelagibacter sp. | reverse complement strand
CCAGCAAAAGCCAAAGAAATGTTGCAAAGAACTAATGGAGCAAGAACCATTCCTCAAATATTTATAGGTAATCATTACATTGGTGGAAATGATAAGCTCCAAGAAGCAAATCAAAGCGGTGAATTAGATAAACTTTTAACGTCTTAATGAGAAGAAGTTTTTTAAAGATAATAGGATTGTCAATAATTTCATCTCTATTTCTTCCTATTAATTATATCTCAGCAGCAACTAAAAAACTCCTCAATAAAGATTTAACGGACGAACAAAAAAATATAATGTTTAATGAGGGAACTGAAAGACCTTTTTCTAGCGAGTTAAATAAAGAGACTAGAAAAGGATTTTATCATTGTGCTAATTGTGGAGCTAAACTTTTTGCTTCTACTGCTAAATTTGATAGTGGAACTGGTTGGCCATCTTTTTCTGAGGCTCTACCAGGAGCATTTAAAACAAAAGTGGATCGCAAATTCGGAATGGTAAGAACAGAATACCATTGTGCAAAATGTGGTGTGCATCATGGTCACGTGTTTAATGATGGGCCAAGCACTACTGGAAAAAGATTTTGCAACAACGGTCTTTGTTTAATTTTTAAACCTTCAAATTAATATCTTTAGAAGTTGGCATTGAGTCTCCTGCACCTAGTTTTGTAGTAGAAAATCCAGCAACTTTGTTAGCTATTTCTAGACACTCTTTTATTTTTTTTCCTTTTAACAATGCAAAAGCAAATCCTCCATTAAATGCATCTCCTGCACCAGTAGTATCTACTGCTTTATCTGCGCTTGCTTTTAGATAGATTTCTTCTTTACCGTCTGAATAAAATAATCCTTTTTCACCTAAAGTAATTATTACCTTTTTTATTCCCATATCTGTTAGTTTTTTTGCGCTAACTTTTGCATCACTTTCATTGTTAATTCTAATTCCCGTATAAAATTCTGCTTCAGTTTCATTAGGTGTAAAATAGTCAATTAGATTAAAAAAATCACTACTAAGTTTACATGCTGGAGCAGGATTTAATATGTTTATTAATCCATATTCTTTTGCAGCTTTTAAACAATGTAAAGTAACTTCTATTGGTATCTCTAGTTGAGTTAAAAATATTTTTGATTGTTTAATTAGTTTTGTATCTATTTCTTTTACTGTTAAACTAGAAGGAGCACCTCTTACAACTGTAATTGCATTTTTTCCAGTGTTTCTATCTACGTGAATACCCGCAACTCCTGTTTTGTGTTCATTAGAGATAATAATATTTGAAGTATCAATATTGTCTTTTTTAAGTTTATCAATCGCAAGTTTACCATAATCATCATTACCAAGTTTTGAAATAAAATTTACATTTCCTCCAAGTCTGGATATTGCTATTGCTTGGTTACAACCTTTTCCACCTGGTCCTATATTATAACTATCCCCAAGTATTGTTTCTCCTGTGGTTGGAAGTTTATTTCCTGAAAAACTTATATCTGCAACAAATATTCCAAGGACAGTTATATCGCTCATTAACCCAGACTAGTAAGGAAAGGAAACGTTGTCAAAATAAAATAACTTATAACTTGAATTTGATTAGTGGCGATTAAAATTCCAGTAGTTAAAAGAATAACTCCTCCTGTTTTAGTTATTCTATTGTAATATTTTCCAAAACCTTTCTTTGAAATTAAAAAACTATTCATAAAATAACCAGATAAAATAAAAGGTATTGCTAATCCTAAAGAATAAAATGAAAGCAGAAGAATTCCTTTACTTATTGATGCATCGGTAGCTGATAAAGCTAAAATAGAACCTAGAATTGGACCGATACATGGTGTCCAACCAAAAGCAAATGCTGATCCAACTACGAAGGGAAATATATAATTATCCTTATACCCTTTCGTATCGATACGCTTTTCTTGATTTAAAAATTGAAAATTAATAAAACCTAACATTTGTAAAGAAAATAAAACGATTATAATTCCAGCTGCGATCCTTAATTCATTAGACAAAAATAATAATATATTTCCAACCGCAGATGCTGTTGCACCAAGCGTTATGAACACTAAAGAAAATCCTAAAGAAAATAAAATCGTTTTATACAAGACAATTTTTTTATCTTGATCTATTTCAGTTAAATTCTTACCAGTTATATAAGATATATAGCCTGGGATAATTGGTAATACACAAGGGGTCAAAAAACTTATAAACCCAGCACCAAAAGCGAAAGCTAGCTTAATAATCATACTCTCTTTATATTTGCCTTTGATATCTCCCGCAATTACAATATTGGCTCATGATAATAAAATATATTGGTTTTTTGTTTACTCTTTTGTGGTCTTATACTTTTATTAAATCTCAGAGTATTTTTAAAAAAGGATCTGGCTTATTAATTACATTATTTGTTTCAAATATCTCTTGGTTAACGTTTATTGCAGCTTGCTTTTATGGTTTTAAAAATTTTTCATTTTATCAAACATTGCTTGGAATCGTAGTGAGTATAGTCTTGGTACACTTAGCATTTGCAAGAATAAGTCTTTATATAAATTCAAAATTTAGTAATAAAAAAAATTTAATAATGATTAAAACAACCATTGAATATTTGATTATAGCAATTTTTGGTTATTATATTTTTTTCTAATTAGTTAAAATAGTTGAAAGCGTATTGTAATTCTTATCTATAATAACAATTTCACCAGATCTTGGTGCTACATCTGTTATTGCAGTTATTATTACATAATGAGTTACCAATACTAAGTTTCCCCCTCTTCCATTCCATTTCTCAATGTAATCTTTCAATTCTTTAATTTGTTTTTTTGCATTTTTGTCATGGGGTGGCTGAAAAGTAGAATTAAGTGCTGAAAATTCTTTATAATTTTTAAATGCATATAAAGCAGTATCTTTACATCTGCACCACTGACTACTTAGAACTTGATCAATCTTAATTTTATTTTTTTTAAACAGTTTTCCAATTCTTTCTGATTGATCTATTCCTTTTTGGCTTAGATTTCTTTGAGTTTTACAATCGTTTATTCTGAAGTTTGGTGGATCTCCACTACCTGGAGCTATTGAATGTCTAATCAGAATAATTTTATTTCCTTCTTTTGCTGGTTGCCAGTCAGCATAAGTGTAAGAAATATTTGAAATTAAAAATAGAAGGGCTAGAAAAAAGATGTGGGGAACATTGTTTCTTATCATGGTGGATGAAAAGAGAGTTTAACAAATTTATGATGCCTTGGTCTAGTTGACATGGCAAAGTAAATTTAATGTTTTAACAGGTTGTATTCAAAACACTTGTAAGGTGAGTGAATAACTTTTCAACTTTTAGGTTTAAATACTAAACATGCTCCATTGTTACAATATCTTTTTCCTGTGGGTTTTGGGCCATCATCAAAAATATGACCGTGATGTCCACCGCATTTTTTACAATGATATTCTGTTCTAGGATAACCAATAAGCATATCTGTTTTCTCTTCGAAGACATCCGGAATAGACTCAAAAAATGAAGGCCAGCCAGAGCCACTTTCAAATTTTGATTTTGACTCAAAAAGTTTAGTTCCACAACCTACACAATGATAGCTGCCTTCTCTTTTTTCGTTATTAAGATTACTTGATCCAGGAGCTTCTGTGCCCTCTTCTTTTAAAATATAATTTTGTTCAGGAGTTAAATTTGGATCCCAACTTTTTTTACTCATCTTTTACTTCTTGATCAACACCGTAAGGTCTAAAATTTCCTTCATTCCCGCTTTTAACCGCTTTTGCTGGCACACCTACCATTGTGGTATTTTCTACAACATCTTTAACAACAACAGCATTCGCAGCAATTCTTGATCCATGTCCAATTTTAACTGGTCCAATTATTTGTGCTCCTGATCCAATTACAACATCGTTACCAATTGTGGGATGTCTTTTTTCATGTCTCTGTCGTTCACTGTCTATACTAGGAGAAATCCCCCCAAGAGTAACTGCATGATAAATTGTAACATTGTTTCCTATTTCAGATGTTTCACCAATAACAACACCCATGCCATGATCAATAAATAAATTTTTTCCAATTTTTGCTCCAGGATGAATTTCAATTCCAGTAAAAAATCTACTAGTTTGAGAAATTATTCTTGCAATTAAGTCAAATCCTGCTTTATGAAAAAAATTTGCTATTTGATGTAAAAATACAGCTTTTACCCCAGGATAAGTCAAAATGATACTCGCTGTTGATTTAGCCGCAGGGTCTCTTTCTTTTATAGATTTAATAAAATCATTCATAAACTTAAATATTATATAATGCCTACTTGAAAAATTTAAAGAATTAAATATAAAAAAACGCATATGAGCAATTCATTTCATTTAGCACTACCTGCTGGAGATATAGAAACAGCTGAAAAATTTTATACCGAGGTATTAGGGTGTAAAACTGGGAACAGAGAAAAAGGTAAGTGGGTTGATATAGATTTTTGGGGTAATGAATTAACACTTCATCAAACTAAAATGAAACTGCCTAGAGAAAGACATGATGTAGATATGGGCAATGTGCCTGTTCCACATTTTGGTGTTCATTTAGAAAAAAAGATTTTCGACAAAATTAAATCAAATTTAGAGACAAAAAAAATTAGCTATATCGATAAGCCCTATACAAGATTTAAAGGCACAGAATTTGAGCAAAACACATTTTTTATTGAAGATCCTAACGGAAACGTTTTAGAGCTCAAAACTTTCGGTTAAAATCTCATCTTTTCCACTATTTACAAGTTGAATTATCTTGAAGTATCATTTCCTTCTATTAGAAATAAATAATCTATGAAATCAAAAACTAAAGTGGTTGTAATCGGTGGTGGTGTAGTTGGTGTAAGTGTTCTCTATCATTTAGCTAAAAAAGGTTGGTCAGATGTTGTGTTAGTAGAGAGAAAAGAATTAACCTCTGGTTCTACTTGGCATGCTGCAGGATTACTACCTTTATTTAATATGAGTTACTCCGTTGGACAGCTTCATAGGTATGCAGTGCAACTTTATAAATCTTTAGAAAAAGAAACTGGTAAGAACGTAGGATTTAGCGTGGTCTCAAATATCCGTTTAGCACAAACTCAAGATAGAATGGATGAATATCATCAGTATGCTGGAGTAGCAAAAACTATTGGTGTTGATGTTAAATTTTTAAAACCTGAACAAGTAAAAGAAATTTGGCCATTATGTAATATCGAAGGATTAGTAGGTGCCATTCAACATCCTGAAGATGGATATATACAGCCAGCTGATTTAACTCAAGCTATGGCAACAGGAGCCAGAAATAGAGGTGCAGAAATTTACAGAAACACATCAGTCACAGGTATTAAACAAACCAAAGATGGTTGGGTTGTTCAAACTAATAAGGGTGACATCGTTTGTGAACATGTAGTTTCTTGCAGTGGTAACTTTGCTAGACAAACAGGTCGTATGGTTGGATTAGAAATTCCTGTCATGCCAGTTGAACACCAATATATTGTCACGGAACCACATCCGGAAATACAAAAAAGAAAAAAAGAAGGTAAACCAGAGATGGGTGTTTTAAGAGATAGTGATAATTCTTGGTATATGCGTGAAGAAGCTGGTGGGTTGCTCTTAGGTCCTTATGAAAAAGGAGCGCCATGTTGTTATGTTGATGGACCATCAAAAGATAGTGAGTATGAATTATTTCAAGAAGATTTAGATCGTTTAGCTCCTCATATTGAAGGTGCAATTAAAAGAGTTCCAGCTTTTGGAGAAGTTGGAGTAAAAAAAGTTTATAATGGAGCTATTGCATATACACCTGATGGTAATCCAATTGTCGGTCCTGCTTGGGGACTTAAAAACTTTTGGATCAATGAGGGACACAGTTTTGGTATAACAGCTGCAGGTGGTGCAGGTTGGCAATTAGCTGAATGGATAGTTGATGGTGAGCCAACTATTGATATGCTTGGAGTTGAGCCAAGAAGATACGGAGCATATGTTACCAAGTCCTATCTAAAAGAAAAAAATGAAGAAGCTTATGCTAACGTATTTACAATTCATTACCCAGATGAAGAAAGGGAAGCTGGAAGACCGTTAAGACAGGCTCCTTGTTATGAAAGATTGAAAAATTTAGGAGCAGTGTTTGGTCAAAAATTTGGTTGGGAAAGAGCTAATTTTTTTGCTGAAGATGGAGAAAAACAAGAAGATGATTGGTCATTTAGAAGATCCAAATGGTTTAAAAATGTTGAACGCGAATGTAAAAATGTCAGAGAAAATGTTGGCTTATTAGATATGACAGCCTTTGGAAAATGTAGAATAAAAGGCCCAGGTGCTGAAGAATTTTTAGACAAATTAGTAGCTAATAAATTACCAAAAAAAATTGGACGAATTAATCTTTGTCACGCATTAAACACTAAAGGTGGAGTTCATTCAGAATTTACAATTATGAGAGAGGCTGAAGATAGTTTTTATCTTGTTTCTGCTGGTGCATACCAAAGACTTGATCATGATTGGATACATAAATGGATGCCTAAAGATGGTACAGTTCAATATGAAAATTTAACTAATAGCATGGGGGTATTAGTTGTTTCTGGACCTAAAGCAAGACAATTGATGCAAAAAGTTTCAAGATCAGATTTTTCCAATGAAAGATTTAAATGGTTAAGTGCTCAAAACGTTAATATTGGTCTAGCCCCATGTAGTGCAATGAGAGTAAATTTTGTAGGTGAGTTAGGCTGGGAACTACATCATCCAATCGAATATCAAAATCATATATTTGATCAATTAATGAAAGCCGGTAAAGAATTTGGTTTAAAGCCATATGGTATTAGGGCGATGAATAGTTTAAGAGTTGAAAAATCTTATAAACTTGTTGGAACTGAACTGTCAATTGAGTATTCTCCTTATGAGTCTGGTTTAGATAGATTTATTCATCCTAACAAGGGAGACTTTATTGGTCGTGCGGCATTAGACAAGTGGAGAGCCAAAGGTTTTTCAAATAAATTGGTAACTATGGAAATTCACGGGGTTACAGATGCAGATGTGTTGGGTAACAATCCAATTTATGACAATGGATCAGTTGTAGGAAGAGCTACAAGTGGAGATTTTGGATTTAGATTAAATAAATCTATTGCACTTGGAATGGTAAAACCAGAATTAGCTAAGGTAGGTCAAAAGTTAAAAATTGATATCCTTGGTAAAATGCATGAGGCTTCAATTGTTGAAGACTCACCCTATGACGCTGATAACAAATTACTTAGAGCATAAATGAAAATCTTAGTAGCAGTAAAAAGAGTTATTGATTACAACGTACAGATTAGAGTTAAGGAGGACGGAACTGGGGTTCATACTGATAATGTCAAAATGTCAACCAATCCGCCTGATGATAACGCTGTAGAAGAGTCGGTAAAACTAAAAGAGTCAGGCAAAGTAAAAGAAGTCGTTGCTATTTCAATTGGAGAAGACAAAGTACAAGAAACAATTAGAAAAGCTCTTGCGGTAGGTGCCGATAAAGGAATTCATGTTAAAGCTGATAGCTATATTGAGCCTTTAGGAATTGCAAAAATTTTGAAAAAAATTGTTGAAAAAGAAAAACCTGACATGGTTTTTTTAGGTAAACAAGCAATCGACGATGACTGTAATCAAACTGGTCAAATGTTAGCAGCAATGCTTAATTGGCCTCAGGCAACCTTTACTTCTAAAGTAAATCTTAAAGATAAATCTATAGAAATTATTAGAGAAATCGATGAAGGCCTCGAAACAGTTGAAGTTAATTTACCAGCAGTTGTTACATGTGACTTAAGGTTAAATGAACCTAGATTTGCTTCGTTGCCTAATATAATGAAAGCAAAGAAAAAACCTATGGAACAATTAAATGCCAAAGATTTAGGTGTAGATTTAACAAACAGAATACAACAGTTAAAAGTAGAAGAACCTCCAAAAAGAAAAGCTGGTATTAAAGTTGCTAACGTTGCAGAATTAGTAAGTAAACTTAAGAATGAGGCTAAAGTTATATAATGGCAGTATTATTAATAGCAGAGCACGATAATAAAAATTTAAAGCCATTCACGCTTAATGCAATAACTGCTGCATCTAAAATAGATGGTGATGTTCATATATTAGTTGCAGGAACAAGTTGTGATGACGTTTCAAAAGAAGCAGCAAGTGTCCCTTTAGTTAAAAAAGTCTTAGTATGTGACTCTCCAAACTATAAAAATTACTTACCAGAAAACCTAGCTCCATTGGTTACAAAAGTTTCAGAAAAATATGATCACATTGTTGCATCTGCAAATACGTTTGGAAAAAATTTTATGCCAAGAGTAGCGGCTGCATTAGATGTGTCTCAAGTGAGCGACATAATTAAAGTAAATGGGCCAGATACTTTTGTTAGACCTATCTATGCAGGAAATGCTTTTGCAACGGTAAAAAGTAACGATAAAAAAAGATGTATAACTATAAGACCAACTTCTTTCGATGCTGCAGAAAAATCAGGTGGCTCAGCTCCTATTGAAAAAGTTGAAGCGGTAGATATTCCTAACAGCTCTAAATTTATTAAAAGGGAAGAAACTAAATCAGAAAGACCAGAGCTTGGAACTGCAAGAGTAGTTGTGTCAGGAGGACGAGGATTAGAAAGTGGAGAAAATTTTAAATTAATAAATGATATTGCTGACAAGCTAAATGCAGCAGTTGGAGCATCAAGAGCTGCTGTTGATGCTGGCTATATAAGTAACGACCATCAAGTTGGTCAAACTGGAAAAGTAGTTGTTCCTGATTTATATATCGCAGTTGGTATCTCAGGGGCGATTCAACATTTAGCTGGTATGAAAGAGAGTAAAATAATTGTCGCAATTAATAAGGATGGAGAAGCACCGATTTTTAGTGTTGCAGACTATGGTTTAGAAGCAGATTTATTTAAAGCTCTACCGGAATTTTTAGCAGAGTTAAACAAACTGAATACTATCCAAAAATAATTAGTTTGATATAGTAATTTCATGGCTAGAGAAGCAATGGAATATGATGTGGTTATTGTTGGCGCAGGACCAGCAGGTTTAACTACAGCAATAAAACTTAAACAGCTCGATCCTGATTTAAATGTTTGTATTCTTGAAAAAGGTGCTGAAGTCGGAGCTCACATTTTAAGTGGTAATGTATTTGAAACAAAAGCTCTTGATGAGTTATTACCTAATTGGAGAAATGAAGGTGCACCAGTAAAAACAAAAGTTTCAAAAGAAAAATTCTTATTTTTGGGAAAAAATTCCTCTTTAAGTTGGCCAACTTGGCTTTTGCCAGCAGTACAAAAAAATCATAAGAATTATATCATTAGCCTTGCTAATCTTTGTCGTTGGTTAGCTGAACAGGCAGAAAAATTGGGAGTTGAAATATTTCCAGGCTTTCCTGCTAGTGAAGTTCTTTATAATGATGATGGATCAGTAAAAGGTGTAGCTACTTTAGATATGGGTTTAGATAAAGATGGTAATAAAAAAGATACATACCAAGAAGGAATGGAGTTACATGCAAAAGTAACAGTTTTTTCTGAGGGATGCAGAGGTCATTTGGGTAAACAATTGATTAAAAAATTTAACTTAGATGAAGGAAAAAGTCCCCAACAATATGGTATTGGACTTAAAGAGATTTGGGAAGTTAATGAACAACAACATCAAGAAGGTTTAGTCATGCATACAGCTGGTTGGCCGCTTGATAGCAAAACTTATGGTGGAAGTTTCATTTATCATGCTGAAAATAGACAAATATATCTTGGCTATGTAATTGGTTTAGATTATCAAAATCCTTACCTTTCTCCTTTTGATGAGTTTCAAAGATTTAAAACGCATCCTTCAATAAGAAAAATGTTTGAAGGCGGTAAAAGAATTTCCTTTGGAGCTAGAGCGTTAATTGAAGGTGGGATACAAAGTTTACCTAAGATGCATATGCCCGGTGCATTATTAATTGGATGTGATGCTGGAACTTTAAATATGCCAAAAATAAAAGGCTCTCACACTGCTATGAAAAGTGGATTGGTAGCTGCAGAATCTATAGTTGAAAATATTAAAAATAAAGCTGATCTTTCAATTTATGAAAAAAAATTTAAAGAAAGCTGGGCTTATAAAGAATTATATTCTGCAAGAAACGTTAAGCCAAGTTTTAGTTGGGGTTTAATCCTTGGAATAATCTTTACTGGTATAGATCAAATTTTGTTTAGAGGAAGACTGCCTTTTACATTAAAACACAAACATGCAGATCACGAAGCTTTAAAACCAGCTAGCCAAATGCCTAAAATTGAATATCCAAAACCTGATGGTAAGCTCACATTCGATAAAACTAGTTCTGTTTATTTAACAGGGACTAATCATGCTGAAAACCAACCTGTCCATTTAAGGTTAAAAGATCCTAATCTACCGATTAATTACACTTTAAAAAAGTACGATGAACCGGCTCAAAGATACTGTCCAGTAGGAGTGTACGAAGTTCAAAAAGAAAAATTTGTCATAAACTCTCAAAATTGTATCCATTGTAAGACCTGTGATATAAAAGAACCCTCTCAAAATATCACTTGGGTTGCACCCGAAGGTGGCGGCGGTCCTAAATACGGAAACATGTAAAAAGACTATTGCTTTTGTCTGTGAGAAAGCATAATGGCTTTCCACCATGTACAAAATTATAAAAAATTCTTGGGCTCTATTTACAGGGTTTGCAGTAATCATGCTCTCTCATGGTTTTCAGGGAAACCTTTTGGGGATTAGAGCTGTATTAGAAAATTTTAATTTTATTGCAACGGGTACGATGATGTCTGGTTATTTTATTGGATATTTCATTGGTGCTAATATCATCCCAAATCTTGTAAGCAAAGTAGGCCATATAAGAGTGTTTGCAGCTTTTGCTTCGATGGCATCTTTAAGTTCTTTAGTTCACGTAGTTTTTGTAGATCCAATTATCTGGACGTTAGCAAGATTTTTAACTGGATTTAGCATGATCGGAATTCTTATAATTGTTGAAAGTTGGTTAAACGATAGAGCTACTAATAAAACAAGAGGTAAAGTTTTATCTCTTTACATGTTTGTTACTTTTTTTGCTATGGCTTTAGGAAACCTATTGTTAAATGTAAGTAGTCCTAAAAACTACGAACCTTTTATATTAATTTCTTTATTATTCTCTATGGCGTTAGTTCCGATATTACTTACTAAAAGAAAACCCCCTACGTTTAAAAAAACTAGCTCAATAAAGATAAAGGAGCTTTTTAAAATTTCACCTTTTGGAAGTTTTTCAACATTTTGTTCGGGCTTCATATTTTCAGCAATGTTCACTATGTTATCAGTTTATGCTGTAACAATGAATCTATCTGTTTTAGAAATTTCTATATTGCTGTTTGCAGTTACACTTGCAGGTGCACTTTTTCAATGGCCTATAGGTTCATTATCAGATAATTATGATAGAAGAATAGTAATTATAGGATGTTGTATAGCATCTTCTGTTTTTGCTGTTCTTTCAATTATGGCATCTGGAATTTCTTTTGAAAATCTTTTTGTTGAAGAGATGTTTAGATTTAATTATTTTTCAACAGAAACAAGTATGGATAAAACAAAATTGTTCATTTTTATAATTCTTTTATCTGGAATGACGCTACCACTATTTGCCTTAAACCTTGCACTTGTTAATGATTATATTCCTAAAGAAAAGTTTGTTGCAGCTGGAGCTGGTTTGAATATGATATTTGGGTTAGGAGCAATAGCTGGACCTATTATATGTTCAATTTTGATGAATATTTTTGGACCTAACGGATTCTTTGTTCATCTTCTTATTTTTTTTATAGTAATCACTGTTTTTGGAATTTTTAGAATAAATAAAAGGAAATATGAAGAAAATCCTGAGTCAACTTTTACACCATTGCCAAAAGATATTACTCCCCTAGGTATCGAACTTGACCCAGATACAGGAGTTGATCTATCCAATACTTCAAATGATAAAAAATAGTTCAGCCATACTAATTGTTTTAATCGCAGGACTATTCTGGTCTTTTGGACCTTTGGTTGTAAGATATATAGATGATGCCCATTTAATTCCTTGGCAATATCTTTTTTTTAGAGGTTCAGTAATTTTTTTAGTCTTAAATATTTATTTATTTTTAGCTGAAGGTTTCAAATTTACAAAAAACTATAATAAGATAGGTTTGTCCGGGTTAATTGGCGGAGTAAGTCTTGGAGTTGCAAATATATCCTTTATTCTATCTATCACAACTACCACTGCAGCAGTAACTATGATGATGCTTGCAACTCAACCATTTGTAGCTGCAATTTTAGCATACATTTTTCTTAAAGAAAAAATTTCAAAGACAACACTGATAGCAATAATAGTAGCTGCTGGAGGTATAATATTCATGTCTTTAGATAGTAAAGGGGAAGGATCATTGTTTGGTTTGATTAATGGTCTGTTATCTTCCTTAGGTTTTGCAGGGTTTACTGTTTCTTTAAGATGGAGAAAACAAACACCTAAATTTACAACTGTTTCTATAGCAGGAATCTTTTGCGCTGTTGTAGCAGTATTGGTGTTGATTTTTTATGACAGCAATATTTTTATTTCCGTTAAAAATTCATCACTATCTGCTCTACACGGTTTTTTAGTCTGTACAGGACTTATTTTATATTCTTCAAAATCAAAATATTTACCCGCTACTGATTTAACTCTACTCTCGCTTACAGAAGTATTGGGTGGAATTTTTTGGGTATGGCTACCAATTTTCGGTATAAATGAAGTTCCTAGTATAAACACTTTAATTGGTGGAGGAATAATTACTTCTGCGATAATTTTTTACGGTCTAAATGCTAAAAGAGTTTTGCTATCAAGATATGTTTAATGCAAATTAGCTAAATCAATAAACCTTTCCTTAAAATAGTTTTCATAAGATTTATTACATGTAACTATAAATTTTTCATCAAGGTTGTAAATATGACAGTCAATTCTTGATATCAATGTTTGTGCCATTGTAAATTTTGGAAATTTTTTGGGACGGAGATCAAAATTAGTAAGTTTATTTAAAAACATATTTTTTTCTTTTCCTGTAATTTCAAAATAAATTTGCCCATATGAGTAGTCTGAAGCGAGAATTTCATCATTAGTATTAATATTTGAAATGAATTTTAGTATATTGTTGTAATCTATCTCTTCTAAGTATATTAAACTCCATTGATCATAGGAATTTTTAGCAAAAAGATAACTATTATTTTTTACTATTTCTAAATTTTTAGGGGGAGGCAAGATAGATATTTCTTTGTTAATTATTTGGTTAAACTTTTCTTTACCATCTCCTCGAATTAAGACCTGTTGAAAATTCTTTTGAATAATTTCTACACCATCAACTGATATTAATTTTTTCATGATACCAACCTTTTGTTTTCAGGGTCGATGAAAACTGGATTTACTATTTCAACAGGAATGTTTTTAGTTCCTTTTGAAGTTGACACATATAATTTCTTTCCCATTAATTTATTGCCACCTTTTATCATCGCCATAGAAATACAATGATTCAAATTTGGACTATGATAACTTGAAGATACGTGTCCAAGATAATTAATGGGTGTTTTTATTTTTTTTGGTAAATTTTCACATTCAAGTATGTGCTGACCTTCCTCAATAAATTGAGATTTATTTATGGGTACAACCCCCACTAATTGTTTTCTATCATCTCTTATAGTGTCACTACGTTTTAAAGATCTTTTGCCAATGAAATCTTTTTTCTTCTTACCAATCATCCAATTAAAATTAATATCTATCGGAGTAACAGTGCCATCAGTTTCTTGACCTATAACGACATAGCCTTTTTCAGCTCTAAGCAAGTGCATTGTCTCAGTTCCGTAAGGAACCAAATCAAATTCTTTGCCAAACTTAAATATTGTTTCCCATAATTCCAATGCTTGGTTTGGTGAAATATAGATTTCATAACCTAGCTCGCCAGTGAAGCTAGCTCTCATTATTCTAGCCTGAGTATTTTTATAACTAAATGTTTTAAAAGTCATAAAAGGAAAATTCTCATTACTGAAATCAATTTCTTTAAAAACTTTACTTATAATTTCTCTAGATTTTGGTCCGCTAATATTAAATGTTGTAAATTGCTCAGTTATTGAATTCAAATATACCTGTAAATGTGGCCATTCTGTCTGAAGGAATTCTTCCATATGAGCAAGAACTTTTGGTGCACCACTTGATGTAGTTGTTGCTATGAAGTGTTTATCGTTAATTTTACAAATTATTCCATCATCCATAATCATTCCGTCTTCTCCAAGCATAAGAGCATACCTTGATGTCATCGGTTTCATTTTTGTAAATGCATTTGTGTACATTAAATTCATAAACTCTAAGGCATCTCTACCTTTAATTTCAATTTTGCCTAATGTGCTTCCATCCAAAATTCCAGCTGTTTGTCTTGTTTGTTTAGACTCACGTTGAACAGCCTGATGCATTGTTTCATTTTCAAATTTTTTAAAATACCAAGGTCTTTTCCATTGCCCTACATCCTCGAAAATAGCATTATTATTTATGTGCCAATCATGTATCGGGGTTTTTCTTTCTGGATCGTAGTATTCATAAGTACTTCTACCAGCTATAGCTGCAAAGCTTAATGGTGCATATGGAGGTCTATAAGTTGTAGTTCCAACTTCTGAAATTTTTTTATTTAAAATCTTTGAAACTATTCCTAAAGAATTAATACTGCTTATTTTTCCTTGGTCAGTGCCCATGCTATTAGTTGTATATCTCTTTAAATGTTCTATACGATCGTATCCCTCATTGATCGCTTGTTTTAAATCTTTTGTAGTTACATCGTTATGAAGATCAATAAAAGATTTAGCCCATTTGGACGTCTTGTTAGTTTTTGTCTCCCATAACTCACTGATTGAAAAATCATTTCTAATATTTGTCTCTATATCTAAATTTAAATCATTAACTTTTAAAAAGGATAATTTTTTATTAATTTCATTACATAGGTTTTTAAATTCATAGTTTCCACTAACTGACCCCAATGTGATTGTATTTTGAAAAGCTGTATCTGGCTTAAATGAAATAATTTTATCATCCCATTTTACAAGGCCTTTTGATTGTGTGAATAGATGTATATCAGGATTAAATCCACCTGAAGGACATAACATTGAAGCGTTAATAGATGATGTTTCTTGGTTGCTGCTTCTTATATAAACTTTTTCTACTTTTTTATTACCTTCACAGCCTTCTACTTCGGACTCAGGATAAAATGGAATATTGTTTTTTGAAAGATAATCTTTTGTTTCATCTTCAATATCTTTATTCTTTCTCGAATCTACATATGCGCTGGGTTTACAATTTAAATTAATTAATGATTTAACTAAACTTATTGTTGATGAATTATTTGTAAAAATTACTGGCTTTTCATCGGGTACAACTCCATACCTTTCAATATATTTTTCAAAGGAAGATGCTAGCATTACTCCCGGCAAATCGTTATTTCTGAAGGAAATAAACCTTTCTATATGACCATTTGCTAAAATAGTTTGGGTTGTTCTGATCTTGTGTAATATTAGTTCTGTCTTGTTAGTATCTATATCTTTTCCTGCAAATTTATCTTCAAGTGCTATCAAATGATTTGTAAAATTGTAAGTGGTGACGAGAGTATTTTTTAATATCTTGATATTTTTTGATTCTAAAATTAATTTTTCAGTTTCTTTAATCCAATCAAAAACACTTTTACCATCAATTTTCTTGACCTTATTTGAATTTTTTAAAATACCTCCTAAAAAACTATCTTGTTCAACAATTAAGACTTCGTTATCAGTATTGATTAATTTTCTTGCAGCAATCAATCCGCTTAATCCTCCTCCAACTATCAAAATATCAACATTATGATTTTGATGAATACTTTTTGATCTAAAATTTTTTGGAGGTTTTCCTAATCCAGCTGTACGTCTAATTAATGGTTCGTAGATTTTTTTCCAAAATCCTTTGGGGCCCATAAAAGTTTTATAATAAAAGCCTGCAGAAAAAATTGGAGACAAAATATTATTAATTGATCCAATGTCAAAAGATAAGGAGGGCCAACGGTTTTGACTGTTAATATTAATTCCATCGTAAACCTTTTTAATCGTAGCTCTTGTATTAGGTTCGTTATGTTCGTTTAAAATCTGAACAAGTGCATTAGGTTCCTCTATCCCACAAGTGTAAATTCCTCTAGGTCTGTGATATTTAAAACTTCTGCCTATCAATCTGATATTATTTCTTAATAAGGCCGAAGCTATAGTATCTCCATCATAAGCAGAGTATGATTTACCGTCAAAAGTAATGCTAATTTCTTTGTTAGAAATATAATTGCAATTTTTATTTCGTAGAGCTGGCATAACTTATTTTTTTACCGCAAAATTTCCAGATCCAACGGCTGGCTCTCCTGATGGAGATTTAAGTAAGTTTTTAAACTCACTAATATCTGGCCTATTATCAGTTAACTTGTAAATTTTTAAGATAGTATCAGTGGAAGTGTCTCTTACAGCGTTGAACCATTTTCTACATCCATGAGTGTGGTTCCATCTTTCATAAAAAATTCCTTTTGGATTAGATCGATAAAAAACATATTGACCCCATTCTTTGTCACTCAACGCTTCTGGATTTTTTGGTCTTATAACATGCGCTTCTCCACCATTTGTGAATTCTGACTGTTCTCTCTCTCCACAATATGGGCAATCTATTAAAATCATGATTAATGTGCTACTGCTGCTGCACCATGCTCATCAATTAATCTTCCATCAGAAAATCTCTCAAGATTAAAAGCTGCATTAATTTTATGAGGTTCATCTTTTGCAACGGTGTGTGCAAAAACATTTGCACTTCCAGGTGTTGCTTTAAATCCACCTGTTCCCCATCCGCAATTAAAATATAATCCTTTAACTTCGCATTTACTAATTATTGGACTTGCATCGGGGCAAATGTCTACTATGCCTCCCCACTGACGTAACATTTTCATTTTACCAAAAATTGGATAAAGCTCTACAATAGCTCGCACTGTTTCCTCTATAACATCATAACCACCTCTTTGTGTAAAAGAATTATAGCCATCTGTTCCAGCTCCAATTACAAGTTCACCTTTATCTGACTGACTAACATAAGCATGAACAGCATTAGACATCACTACAGTATTTATCACTGGTTTAATTGGTTCAGACACTAAAGCTTGAAGAGGCCTGCTTTGTAAAGGTAACTTCACTCCAGCGGTTTGAGCAAGTACACTTGTGTGGCCTGAAGCTACAACAGCAACTTTATTTGCTTTGATAAAACCTTTTGAAGTATTAACTCCTTCAACTTTATGATTATCTGTTTTTATATCTTTTACTTCACAATTCTGGATAATATCAACTCCCATTTCATTTGATCTTAATGCATAACCCCAAGCAACGGCGTCATGTCTAGCAACACCTCCTCTTGGTTGGAAAGCTGCACCCAAAACAGGATACCTCAAATTTTTTGTGTTCATTATTGGAACTAACTCTTCTATTTGTTTTGTGTCCAGCCACTGAGTATCTAATCCATTTAATCTATTAGCGCTAATTCTTCGTTTCATTTCTTTTATATCATGCTCGTTGTGAGCTAAGTTCATTACTCCTCTTTGACTAAACATCATGTTAAAGTTTAATTCTTCTGACAAATTTTCCCAGAGTTTTACTGAATGATCATATAGGTGAGCACTTTCATTCCAAAGATAGTTAGATCTAATGATTGTAGTATTTCTTCCTGTGTTTCCGCCGCCTAACCAACCTTTTTCAATTACAGCGATATTTTTAATTCCATGCTCTTTAGCTAGATAATAAGCTGTGCCCAATCCATGTCCGCCACCGCCTACTATTATTACATCATAGCCTTTTTTTGGCTCGGGACTTTCCCACATTTTTTGCCAATTTTCGTTATTGGAAAATGCGTTTTTTAGTAAACTAAATATTGAATATTTTTTTTTCACAACTCAAATTAGCAAAAAAGAGGAAAATAACAAAAGAATTCCGGGGGTAAAAAGTATCAGGATATGAAAAATTACCCTTTAATTAGGGCAATTTTATTGATCTTGACAATAGATGTTAATGATTGATAATGAAAATAAGCGCTGATTTAAATCAAATTGCTGAGCGCTTTAAAAATCCAGCTAAAGCGAATAAGTCAGATGACCACCGCTTTAGCCGGTGGTTTTTTTTTGGAAATTATCAAATTAAAACCGGGCATTTGAACTATATTGTACGCCTGACATATCGTCGAAGTACTAAAAAAGGAGAAAAAAAATGGCAAATTTTAAACATCCAGAAACAATTGGATTGCACGGCGGTGAATACAGAAGTGACCCTGCAACAACAGCAGTAGCAGTTCCAATTTACCAAACTACATCTTACCAATTTAAGAATGCTGAGACTGCAGCAAATTTATTTGGTCTTAAAGAGTTTGGAAATATTTACACTAGAATTATGAATCCTACTGTAGATGTTTTGGAAAAGAGAGTAGCTGCATTAGAAGGTGGATTGGCTGCGGTAGCAGTTGGATCAGGACAAGCAGCATCAGCTATGTGTATTCAAAATTTAGCACAGGCCGGTGATAATGTTGTTGCATCTACTGACCTATATGGAGGAACAGTAAACTTATTTAAAAATACTTTAAGGCAGCAAGGTATTGAGGTAAGATTTGCTGATCCTGCTGATCCAAAAAACTTTGAAAAACTAACTGATGATAAAACAAGAGCTTACTACGGTGAGTCTTGTCCTAATCCTTATCTAAGAGTTTTTCCAATTAAAGAGGTTGCAGATATAGGAAGAAAAAAAGGTATTCCTTTAATAATCGATAACACTGCATCACCAGTAATTTGTAAACCGTTGGCTCATGGAGCTGCAATAGTAATGCATTCTTTGACAAAATATATTGGAGGTCATGGAACTTCAATTGGTGGAATAATTATCGATGGTGGTAATTTTGATTGGACAAAAGATAGAAAGAGACAACCATTGATGAATGAGCCAGACCAAAGTTATAATGGAGCTATCTGGGCAGATGCTGTTCCACAATTAACTGGAGCTAACATTCCTTTTGTTGTTAGAGCTAGAGTAGTTTTGCTTAGAGATTTAGGAGCACCTTTATCTCCATTTAACGCTTTTCAAATTATTCAAGGTTTGGAAACAGTTGCTCTAAGAATGAAACAACACTGCAGTAATGCAGAAAAAGTTGTGTCATTTCTAGAAACTCAAAAAAAAGTTAAAAACGTAATCTACCCTACTAATCACCAGGGTGAGATTAAGGAAAGAGCAAAAAAATATATGCAGGGTGGATATGGATCGCTTGTTGGAATGGATGTAGGTACAAGAGAAGCTGGATCTAAATTCATAGATAATTTAAAGATGCTGTATCACGTCGCAAATATTGGAGACGCTAGAAGCTTAGCTATACATCCTGCTACTACAACTCATAGTCAATTAAATGATAAAGAATTATTGGCAGCTGGGGTTACACCTGGTTATGTAAGACTTTCTATAGGTATAGAGCATCCTGACGATATAATTGCAGACATTAAACAAGCACTCGCAGCGTAAATTTTAAGCCCTACTATTATTTTGGTGGGGCTTAATTACTTTTATATTACCTTCTTCTATTTTGAATAGATTTGAGTGCTAAATTTTCAATTTTTGATTTTTTAAAAATTTTTTCTTTAGTTTCTAATATATCTTTCCTTACAGCAGCACATATTTCAGAGTTTGTCGATTCCAAAAATTTAATGCATTTTGCCTTTTTATTTTCAGGATTATTTTTTTTGACATAGGCAACTACATGTTCTGTCGGACTTTTGCCGGTTTGTTTTTTAACACCAAAACTTGCTGCTGAAGTTATTGTAGATTGAATTACATTTCCGCCACTTAAAGCACTTCCTGATGCAGGACCTAGCAATGCAATTGTGTCAGCACAACCATTTAAAAGTAATAATGTAGCCAATAGGCCAAAAATTTTTCTCATATTTCCCCAAAACGCTTATACATGTATTTGTTATATTTAAAACAAATCACTCACTCAATTTGAGCTTATCAACGTCTTTTTAATAATCAACTTTTAATTGAAATTTTTTTTATTTAAGCTCTCTAATAGGATTATTATTGATACAAGACTCTAAATCTTCGATCATTTGATTATAAAATTTTGAGTAATTCTCTGCAGTTACGTATCCAATATGGGGCAAGAGTAAAGCATTAGGAAAAAATCTTAATTTATGATCTTGAGGTAAAGGTTCTTTGTTATAAACATCCAGACCTACCCCAGCTATAGTCTCGTCTGTCAAAGCGTTAATTAGGTCTTCCTCGTTTACAATTGGTCCTCTTGAGGTGTTAATTAAAAATGACGACTTTTTCATAATACTTAATTCTTTTTTTGTAATTAAATTTTTATATCTTTCACCAAATACAACATGAATTGAGATAATATCTGAGTTTTTAAATAGATCCTCTTTAGTCATTGGAAGCACCCCTATATCATTTGCATGGGTTAAGTTTAAATTCTCACTCCAGGCACAGACCTCCATTCCAAATGCTTTTGCAACTTTAGCAACTTGTGTTCCTATTTTGCCTAATCCAATTAGACCTAATAATTTCCCTTTCAATTCTAAACCTATTGTCGACTGCCAATAACCTTGGAACATATTATCTACTTCTTGCTTCATATTTCTAAGCAAACCTAGTATTAAAGCCCAAGTAACTTCTGCTGCGGGATTAGAATTAATGTCTGTTCCACAAACTAATATTTTATTTTTTTTTGCTGTTTCTAAATCAATAGCGTTATTTCTCATGCCTGAAGTCATAATATATTTTAAATTTGGCAAAGAACTTATCAAGGACTTTGTCATAGGAGTTCTCTCTCGCATTATAAAAAGTGCATCAAATTTCTCCAGGGCAACTATCGCCTCTTTTTCATCCAAAAACGCCTCATTAAAAACTTTAAATTCATATTTATTCTTGAATTTTTGAGTATCAATTATTTGATTAAATATATCTTGATAATCATCTAAAACTGCAACTTTAAGCATTTACTTTCCTATTCGATAAATAAATACCGGTTAAAATAAACGAGGCTCCTATGAAGTGGTATAATTCAAGTTTTTCTCTAAATATTATAATTGCTAATATAGCGCTCAGTAATGGCATTAATTGAACAAACATTGTTGCTCGATTTGGGCCAACTATTTCTACGCCTTTTTGCCAACAATAATAAGCTGCTAACGCAGGGAAAATTACAACATAAAAAAGAATAACGAAAAACGCTTTATTGAAATTTACTTCTAGACCGATTGATCTTTCATAAAAAAATTGTGGAATTAAAAATATTATTCCAACCGTGACCATTAATTGTATCAAAGTGAATTGAGAAAATTTAAAACTATGTTTCTTAAGTAACGTTGAATAAATTGACCAAGAGAGAACACAAACCAACATCCATATATCCCCTTTATTAAAGCTTAAAGATAGGACCCTGTTTAGGTCAGCATTTGAAATAATTGCGCTAATTCCTATAATTGATAATAGTAATCCAATTAATTGAAAAATATTTGTTTTGTCTACCTTCATCAAAGATGAAATTATTATTGTTACTGCCGGAATAGCAGCAAGAACTAATACTGCGTTTATTACTTGGGTATAGTTCAGCGCAAAATATACTACAGAGTTAAACGTGCTTATAGTAATAACTCCCATAAAACTTATTACTATCCAATTTTTTTTAATGTAATTAAAATTATTGTAAATTTCTTTATAAGTAAATGGAATTAAAATTATCCAAACTGAAACCCATCTTAAAAAATTTAGGGTTAATGGAGGCACTTCAAATAGATAGGCAAATTTGCCTACAATAAAATTTCCAGACCAACAGAAAGTTGCAAACACAAGTAATGTATATGCTAAATAATTTTTTGACAAAAAATTCCTAGTTAAATCTTTTAGAGCTATAAGGAGATAAATCTAAATTGGTTTTTTCTCCAGCAACTATTCCTGAAACAATTTTGCCTGTAACTGCCCCTAATGTCCAGCCTAAATGATGATGACCAAATGCATAAATAATGTTCTTATTCTTTAATGATGGACCTAATATAGGCAGAAAATCCGGTAGTGTTGGACGAAATCCTAGCCATTCATCTTCATGGTCTCCTAGCTGGGGGAGAAGTTCTTTTGCACAATTTATGATATATTGAATTCTTTTTTTAGATGGAGGATTTTTTAATCCACCTAACTCTACAGTGCCTACAGCTCTTAAACCTTGATTCATAGGTGTCATTCCAAATCCTCTATCTAAAAAAATTACTGGCCGAGAAATAAGATTGTCCATATCTTTAAAGTGAACATGGTAACCTCTTTCAGTATCCAAAGGTATATTTTCCCCTAATTGATCAGTTAAATTTTTTGAAAATGCTCCAGAGGCAATAACTGATTTTTCAAAATTATATTCTTCATTTTCGGATTTAATAATTGTTTGATTTTCCCCAGTTTGTTTTATTTCAGTAATATTTTCTTGGATAAATTTTCCACCTTTATTTAAAAATAATTTAAATATCTCTTTCAAAATTCCGTGAGGATCTTTTGCGTGCATAGCTGTCTCATAGATTACACCAGCATCAAAAACTGGTTTTAAGTTTGGCTCTAATTCTAAAATTTGCTTTTGAGTTAACAATTTTTGTTTAATACCCAAATCATTTCTTACTTTAATTTCTAACTCTCTGCTTTTAAGATTTTTATTGGTCCAAATGTATATAATTCCCTTTTTTTCGACTAAATTTGTAATATCGATTTCTTTAAAAATTTCTTCGTAAGCATCATTAGACAAATTTAGAATCTGATGCATATATTTAGCGGTATGAAGCATAGATCTTTTATTAAAATTCTTTAAATAATAAAAAAACCATTTATACATTTTTGGTATATAATTCCATTTTAGCGCAAGCGGTCCATTAGAACTCAAAAGCATTTTTGGTACATCGTATAAAACATCAGGTCTGTTAAATTGAAGAACTGCGTATGGAGAAAAATGTCCTGCGTTGCCATAAGAAGCTGGTTTAAATTTTGTAGACAATGGGTCATGGCGATCGAATATTGTTACCGGTACCCCTTTTTTTATTAATTGGAGTCCCACACAAACACCTTGTATTCCAGAGCCAACAATCCCAACAGATTTACATTTATATTTTTCCATAGGAAATTTATAATGCAAAGTTTGAAGATTTAGTAGTGCGGTAGATTGAGCTAGATTACTGATTCTTTGTTTATAACTGTTTCAGATCCGCCATTTTCTTTTGATTTCTTGTCTTCTTTATTTTTACTGAATAAGAAATCAGGTGCAAGTTTAGATTTTGATACTTGAGTTTTCTTAATATAACCGTCTATATCGGCGCCATTTTCAGTTTTTAAATTATTTGCGAATTCAATATCGCCCTTAACAGTTCCAGTGCTTCCTATTACTATATCATCTCCTGAAATTTTTCCGTCCATGTGTCCGTGAACTTCTACTCTATCTGCTTCTATAGTACCGGTTACTGAGCCTGTCTCTCTAATTACAATTTCTTTTGAAATCACAGGGCCTTTTATAAGCCCAGCAACGTCTATAGCTCCTGAACTATTTATAGTTCCTTCAATACTGACGGTTTCACTAATAAGTGATCGTTCGCTATCTTTAATTTTTTTCTTATCACCAAACATTTTATAATTTTAATCTAATCACCAATTGGATAGTTTAACAAGGTCTTTTTCAAAAAATATCTAGACCATTATAGGTTTTTTTTTAATTTACTGGAGTGTCCTTATAAACCTTGCAAGACATAACTATGCCTAATCCAAACATTATTGCCATCATAGATGATCCTCCATATGACATAATTGGTAATGGTGAGCCTACAATTGGCAACAAACCAAGTACCATTCCCATATTTACCACTACATATATGAAAAATGCTGTGCCGAAACTATAACAATAAAGTTTGCCAAAGTTACTTCTAGTAATGTTTCCAATTTTGATAATTCTTGAAACTATGACTCCATAAAGAAATAAAATGAATATTGATCCAGTAAAACCAAACTCCTCAGAAAATAAAGTAAATATGAAGTCAGTATGTTTTTCGGGCAAATAATCTAAATAACTTTGCGATCCATTTAAAAAACCTTTTCCAAATAAACCTCCAGATCCAATAGCTATTTTTGATTGTATAATTTGATAGCCAGCTCCAAGTGGGTCTCTATCTGGGTTCAAAAAAGTTAATATTCTGGATTTTTGATAAGGTTTTAAAAATGAAATAGCGATTGGCAAAGTTGCTATTAAAATTAACAAAGCATAGGCAAAAAATTTAAATCTTACACCTGCTAACCAAGCAACTACAACTCCTCCTGCAGCAATCAAAATTGAAGTACCAAGATCTGGCTGCATAATTACTAATAAGACTGGTGCAATTAAAACTATTATAGGAAGAAATAAATATTTTAGTGAATTTATATTCTCGATAGAGACTCTATGATAGTATTTTGCTAAAAATAAGATCAATCCTACCTTCATTAATTCTGAAGGTTGTAAATTCATAAAATAAAGATTTAGCCATCTCTGTGAGCCTGAAGAAGTTAAACCAAAATATTTTACAGCCAATAATAATAAAAAGAAAACAAAGTAAATAATATAACTTGTTTTGTGCCAAAGACGTATCTGGACAAAAGATAAAATTAAAAATAAGAGAAAAAAAACTGAAAACCTTAATATATGACTCTTGGTATGATATTTAAATTCTCCACCATCTGTAGAGTACATCGCAAACATACTTACAATACCAAGAATTAATACTCCAATAACTAAAATGTAGTCAATGGAATATAATTTATCTTTAAAACTTAAAGAAGATTGAATAGACCTAGGTTGAAACATTAGACAGGATCTCCCATTAAATTATTTGTGCTCTCTCTTAATGCATCTCGTTCTAAAACTTTTTTGATTACTTGTTTTGCTATTGGAGCTGCTGCTTTACTTCCAGAGCCTCCATGTTCAACGACAACACTAATTGCATATTTTGGATCACTTACCGGTGCATAAGCTATAAATAGAGCATGATCTCTGTCTTTATAGTCTAAACTTTCTTGTTTAACTTCTGCCTCTCTTTGTGCTTCGGTGAATTTTTTTATTTGTGATGATCCAGTTTTTCCTGCAAAAGTAAATCTATTATCCTCTAATCTAGATCTATAAGAAGTACCTCCTGGTTCATTGGTAGAGGAATACATAGCATCTTTTATAATTTTGATATTTTCTTGATTTTTAAAAAGTGGTCTTAAGTCAAAATTTGAAACTAATAATTCTTGAGGTAATGGTTGGCCAGGGTTTTCATTTTTAAATTTTAAATACTCTTTTAGATTGTTCTTTTCCTTGTCAAATATAATTCTTGGTTTTATCTCAAACCCGCCGTTAGCTATTTGAGCAGTCATCAGACAAAGTTGAATTGGTGTGCTTTGAAAGTAGCCTTGACCTATACCAGAATGTAAAGTCTCTCCTAGATACCAATTCTGGCCAATATATTTTTTTTTCCAACTAGTGCTCGGGACTACCCCTGATCGTTCTTCAGAAAAATTATTCAAAACTCTTTTTCCTAAACCAAAATTTTTAGCTGTTTCTGATAATCTATCTACACCTAATCTCCTTGCAACTTCATAAAAATATACATCGCATGATCTTTTAATTGCTGATCTCATATTTACTACTCCGTGACCTTTCTTTTTCCAACAGTGAAATTTTTCTCCAAACAATTCTATTTTGCCTGTGCATTTAACTGTATTTAGAGGTCGAATAATTTTATTTTCTAAAGCGCTTAAAGCGACAAGTGTTTTTATAGTTGAGCCTGGAGGATATAAGCCAGATATAGCTTTATTAATAAGTGGTTTTTTTTTATTCGTTATAAGACTTTCCCAATATTTTTTTTTAACTCCATGTACAAAAGCATTGGGGTCAAAAATAGGTGATGAAACTAATGATACTATATCTCCATTGTATATATTCATTACACAAACCGAGGCAGCTTTATCTTTAAGTAGTTCAGAAGTGAACTTCTGAATATCAAGATCAAGTGTAGTTTTAAAATTTTTTCCAGCTTGACCTTGGTCAACTTGAATTTGTTTTATTCTTTTTCCAAAAGCATTTACCTCGTATCTTTGAAAACCTACTTTTCCAATTATCTCTTCATCTAGTCTTTTTTCCAGACCTGTTTTTCCAACTGCTATGCCAGGCACAGACATTTCTTTTAAATATTTCTTCTCTTTTAAATCTTTTGAGCTTACTTGCGATACGTATCCTAAAACGTGGGCTGAAGAATTATCTTTATAAACTCTAGCTACTGAAACAATAGGCTCTATCCCTTGTAGCTCATGCAAAAATAAATTTATTCTAGAAAACTCAGACCAATTAAGGTTATCAGATATTATTATAGGTTCCCAAGGTTTTTGTTTTGCAATTTTTTTCTTTAAAGAAAAAATCTTTTTATCGCTTAAGTCTAATATTGACTTGAGTCTGAAAAAAACTTGTTCAATACTTTGAGAATTTTCAGGAATTAAATGAATTTGATAAACTTGTTTATTTGATGCAATCTCTCTATTAAAATAGTCTTTTATTACACCTCTTTCTGGAGCTAATTTCCATTCTCTGAATCTGTTTTTGTCTGATAAAGTTTTATATTTTTTGCTTTCATTAATTTGTAAAGAAATTAGTCTGCCCAAAACACCTACAACGACTACTGCTTTACTAATAGTCATTACAAACATTCTTCTGCTAATTAATTTAGATTTAATTACTGTGTTACCTGATCCTGAATTAAGCATCTTTTCCAGTTGTTATAAGTGAGCTGTAAATATTAAATATAAACCAAAAGAAAGGGAAAAAAATAACAGTAAAAAAAGTATTGTAAGAAAGGTCGATTAATTGAACTGATATGTCAGTAAAATTTGAAGCTAAAATTGAAAATGTTAAATTAGAAAATAGAATTGCTACAAAAAATGTGAACCAGTCTGAGGTTATACTAGTATTTACCGTCATATTTTTTACGTAAGTAGAAGTAAGCGCAACAATTAAATATGATAAAGAACTTAATCCAAGTGGAACACCCATTACGACGTCGTTAATTATTCCAGCAAAAAATACATGCCCGTTACCCATAACTTCTGGTCTTTTTAAAGACCAAAAATAAATTATAATCAACTGAATATTAAAAGATAAAATTTCAAAATAATTTTCAAAATGACTATCTATTTCACTTATTGATAAATAATATAATAAGATGATGGGACCAAGATTAATTAATTTTCTTATTACTCTAAGATTTCCCATTAAAAATTTCCTTTATTATTTGAGATGTCAACTTTGACAAATGATAATTGGCTAGATTCAGAAAAAAGTTTTACATCACCATTTTCTGTTGTTTTGCCAATCGGAGTGCCTGGAAAAAATATTCCATCTTTTCCTGATGTAAAAACATCTATACCTTCCTCAATAATAAAATCTTCCGGAAGATATTCCAAAACTGGCCTACTATCTCCGGACCCTTTTAAGATAGCTTGTACCCCATCTTCACCAAAAGTTACTGGAATTCTACTATTTAAGTCTGTCAGAAGTAAAACCCTTGAAGACAGATAATTAATTTCCACTATTCTGCCTACCAAATAATCTTTATCCATAACTGGCATGCCTTTTAAAATACCAGCTTTAGACCCTCTATTAATTATAATTGTTTTTAAGTATGGACTATCTTTGTCAATAAGAACTTTAGAAAGAACCATATTTTCTTTTTTTAAATAAGACTCCTCAGACTCTAAAATCTTTTTTAAATTTTTATTTTGATTAGAAAGAAATTCAACGTTTAACTCTTTTTTTTTGTAAGCTTGTAACTCTTGTTTTAGTCTTTCGTTTTCCTTTTTTATATTAAAAAGGTCAGTAACTCCGCCTGTTGCTTGAGGAATAAATCTTGATGGTGATGAAGCAACTAATGAAACTCTATAGATTCCGTCATTTATAACTGATCTAATAGGCTTCATGAAATTAAATTTATAGGCATCAAGAAAAAAAATTATCAATGCCACAAATATTAAAAATATTAATGAGAATCTCTGAGCAGCTCCTTTTTGTAAAAGAGCTGAACGAAAAGCTATACTAAAATCATCTCTACTTGGGGACATTTATCTTTTTAGATAAATTAATACTCAGATAGCATTGTAGAAAATAGTTCCTCATTTTCTAAAGCTCTTCCAGTTCCAACAGCAACGCATGATAATGGATCATCAGCTATTGTTACAGGTAAACCTGTATCTTGTGAGATTAATTTATCAATATTTTTTAATAGAGCTCCACCACCTGTAAGAACTAATCCCATGTCAATTAAGTCTGCGGATAGTTCTGGAGGGGTGTTTTCAAGAGCTTCTTTTATTCCACCCAAAATTTGATTTAAAATTGGCATCAAAGCTTCGCAAGCATCTTTTTCTGTTAATTCAATTTCTTTTGGAGTTCCCGATCTAATATCTCTTCCTTTCATTAAAAAAGTATTTGGAGTCGATGGAATGGCTGTACCAAGTTCCTTTTTGATTTTTTCCGCGGTAGAGTCCCCAATCAAAAGGTTTAATTTTTTTCTCATATAGTCAATTATAGATCTATCTAGCGCATCTCCAGCGACTCTAAGTGACTTAGAATAAACTACTCCTCCCAATGACATCACTGCAATTTCAGTTGTACCACCTCCAATATCTACAACCATAGAACCCGTAGCTTCAGATATTGGCAGTCCTGCCCCAATAGCAGCTGCTATTGGCTCTTCGATTAGTTGAACTTTTCTAGCACCTGCTGCTAATGCAGAGTCTTGAATAGCTTTTCTCTCCACTGGTGTTGACCCAGTTGGTACACATATTAATATTCTAGGGTTAGCAAAAGCGTTTTTTTTGTGAACTTTTTTTATAAAATGTTTAATCATTTCCTCGGTAACAACGAAGTCTGCGATCACACCGTCTTTCAAAGGTCTTATAGCAGAAATATTTCCTGGAGTTCTACCTAACATCGTTTTAGCTTCATCTCCCACTGCTAAAACCGATTTTTTTCCCCCGTCTTCAATTACTGCTACTACGGAAGGCTCATTTAGTACAACTCCTTGATCTTTAAGCACTACCAATGTGTTGGCTGTACCTAAGTCAATGGCCATATCTTGAGACCATAAAGATGATAAACCTGATAATCCTTTAAACATTATATTTTCTCCTTATATTTGTGCACTCAAACTTGGGTCTGGTGCTGTTTTTTTTCTCTTAATTATTAGTTTATTTAACGCGCTTAAATATGCGTTAGCCGAAGCTACTAAAGTATCGGTGTCAGCTGCTTGGCCAACTGTAGTTTTACCTTTTTCCTCTATTCTGACACTAACAGTTGCTTGAGCATCTGTACCTTCTGTTACTGCATGAACATTATATAATAAAAGTTTAACATCATGCGGGTACAGTTTTTTAATACATTTAAATATAGCATCAACAGGGCCGTCTCCTATTTCAGAAGCTTTTTTTATTTCTCCTAACACTTCTAAAGTCATTTCAGCTTTTTGAGGCTCTCCAGTACCAGCAAAAACTTTTAAAGATTTTAATTTAATTGCATTGTCTTCTGTTACTAAACTATCATCTACAATAGCTGCGATGTCTTCGTCATAAATATGTTTTTTTTTATCAGCTAAAACTTTAAATTTTCCAAAAGCTGTTTGAATTACATCATCTGTAACTCCTACGTATCCTAAATCATTCAATTTATCTTTAAACGCATGTCGACCAGAATGTTTTCCCATTACTAAAGATGTTTTGTTCACCCCAACACTTTCTGGAGTCATTATTTCATAAGTATTTCTATTTTTAAGCATCCCATCCTGATGAATACCAGATTCATGCGCGAAAGCATTTTTCCCAACTACTGCTTTATTGAATTGCACAGGAAAACCTGTAGCGTTTGATACAACCTTTGATGCCTTGCTTAAAAGTTTTGTATTTATATTAGTAGTGTATGGCATTAAGTCTTGTCGCGTTCTCATTGCCATTACTACTTCCTCAAGAGCTGCGTTACCCGCTCTCTCTCCTATACCATTAATTGTGCACTCAATCTGTCTAGCTCCTGCCATAACTCCAGCTAAAGAGTTAGCAACTGCTAATCCTAAATCATTATGACAATGAGTTGATATTATTGCTTTATCTATATTTGGAACTTTATTTAATAATGTTTCTATAATTTTTTTAAATTCGGAAGGAACAGTATAACCTACAGTATCTGGAATATTAATAGTTTTTGCTCCAGACTTAATTGCTAATTCAACTGTTTTACACATGTAGTCCATATCAGTACGAGTTCCATCTTCACAAGACCATTCAACATCATCTGTAAACTTTCTTGCATACGAAACGCTATCTCTAATTGCATCAAGAACTTCCTCGGGTGATTTATTTAGTTTATGCTTCATATGAAGCGGACTTGTAGAAATAAATGTGTGTATCCTAAAATTTTTTGCATGTTTTAAAGATTCGTGACAAGCATCAATATCTCCTTTAGTAGCTCTAGCTAACCCAGCAGGTATTGATCTTTTAAGAGTCTTGCTTATTTCGGTAACGGCCTCAAAATCTCCAGGAGATGCAATTGGGAAACCTGCCTCAATTATATCTACCCCAAGTTCATCAAACACTCTTGATATTTGGAGTTTTTCCTCCAAACTCATCGAGGCGCCGGGAGACTGCTCTCCATCACGCATAGTTGTATCAAAAATTATTATTCTATTTTTATCGCTCATAAAATGATTTCATATATTACAAGTAAAACGAGAATATGCAAATACTTATAATGAAATCATTAATTTTTTTGATCAGAATGGGCTAATTTTTGTCTTTGTCGACTAATTTATTTTTTCCAATCCAAGGCATCATAGCTCTAAGATCTTTACCTACTTTTTCTATTGGATGATTGGCTAAATCTTTTCTCATTTTAAGGAAATTTTTTTGACCTGATTTATGTTCATCCATCCATTGTTTCGTAAACTTACCTGACTGAATATCTTTTAAAACTTCTTTCATTTTTTCTTTTGTTTTGTTGTCTATAATCCTTTTGCCTGAAACATACTCTCCATATTCTGCAGTATTAGATATTGAATAATTCATGTTTGCTATGCCACCCTCGTATATTAAATCCACAATTAATTTTACTTCATGTAGGGTTTCAAAATAAGCCATTTCAGGTGGATATCCGGCCTCTGTCAAAGTTTCAAAACCATTTTTGATAAGTTCAACTAACCCACCACATAATACAGTTTGTTCTCCAAATAAATCTGTTTCGCATTCATCTTTAAATGTAGTTTCTATAATACCTGCTTTCCCTCCACCTACAGCTGAGGCATAAGACAAAGCTAAATCTTTTGCCTTACCTGAACTATCTTTATGAACTGCCATTAAACATGGCACTCCACCACCTTTTTGATATTCGCTTCTAACTGTATGACCAGGACCTTTAGGTGCAACCATAAAAACATCTAAATCTTTTCTAGCATTAATTAAATCAAAATGGATATTTAAACCATGAGCAAATGCCAAGCTTGTACCTTGTTTCATTCTTTGTTCAATATGATTTTTATAAATTTCTGACTGAAGTTCATCAGGAGTTAACATCATTACTACATCAGCCCAAGCTGCTGCATCCGAAAGTGACATTACTTTTAAATCTGCACTCTCAGCTTTTTTTATGCT
>JAOOLP010000008.1 GCA_028408795.1 Candidatus Pelagibacter sp. | reverse complement strand
TAGAATGATACCGATTGGAAGGGCGCTTGAGTTTAGTGAAATTTGGGATGGATATGATTTAATTAGAAATTTATCAAAAATAGTTGATTTAAAATAAAATGAAATTTTTAGAATTAGATAAACCTAAAATACTTGAGTACCAACAAAATAGGGATCCTTATTTAATGATTGATCATGCAAAAAAAGTAGTACCAGGTGTGTCGGCTGAAGGTTATAAGCTCATGACAGAGAAAGAGTGGTTTTTTAAAGTTCATTGGCCAGGCGATCCCAATATGCCTGGAATGTTACAAACAGAGGCATTAATACAAATGTCTGCTTTAATTGTTCAAACCATGCCAGGTAATAAAGGTAAAATACTTTATTTGGTTGATGCAAATAATTTAAAATTTATTAAAAAAATTTTACCAGGCGATAGACTAGATATATTTTCCAAATTAATAAGCTGGAAAAGAGGATTGATAAAATTTGAGGCTGAAGGATTTGTTAATAAAAAAAAAACTTGTAGAGCCTCATTTACACTAGTAATACCAGGATCTATAAAATTGAATATTGATTCAAATTAGTATTTAATATAGTTAATCAATTGTAATAATATGCCAGTTCATTCTTCATTATTAGCTAAACCAAAACTTCTTAGAAAGTTAAAAGCTTTTTATGACCATTTACAAAAAAATGATGGTAAAATTGGAACTTTCAGAAGAGGTATAGAAATGAATTATAATAACGCTTGTAATTTAAGGTGTAAATATTGTTTTACAAACTCCCCTAAAGGAGAGGGCGTTAAAGAATTTTTGCCAATAAGCAAAATAAAAGAGTTAGCAGATGAAGCCGATGAATTAGGGTTTATAGAATGGGATTTGCAAGGTGGAGAGCTACTACTTTGGCCTGACAAACTCTTTGAGGTTCTTGAGGCAATTAAACCTGAAAGATTTTATTTATACTTCACTACCAACGGTTGGAAACTTGATAAAAAAATGGTTAAAAAGTTAGCCGAGCATCATGTTGGGCGTATATCAGTCAGTATTGATAGCATGGATCCAAAAGTTCATGATGAGTTAAGAGGAAGAAAAGATTCTTGGAGAAGGGCAATGGAGGCATTAAAGATGGTCCAAGAGGCAGGTATAGATCCTTATTTAAATATTACCGTTGGTCATTATAATGCTAAAAGCGAAGATCTAAAAATGTTATTAGATTACTCGAAGAAAAATAAATATAGAACTTTGATCAATGTTGCATGTCCATCAGGAATGTGGAACAAAGTTCATGACGAAATTTGTGATGAGGAAGATAGAAATCATATTAAACAACTAAGAAAAGAGTATAAAAATTTAAATAGAAATATTTGGAATCCATTTGATAAAAATCATGAAAAAATACTAGGTTGTACTACAGTTAATAGAATTTATATTACGCCAGTAGGCGATGTTCTTGCATGTCCTTACGTACATATAAAAATTGGAAATGTTTTCAAACAAAGCTTAAAAGAAATTACTGATTATGGATTTAGAATAAAACATTTTAGAAATCATAGTGATTTATGCTTGGCAGGAGAAAACGTAGATTTTATAAAAAATTTTAATTCAACTAAAGGTGCTTCAATATTTAAACCTGTTGAAGCTAAAGACATATTTCCAAAAGAAGATTTTTCAGAATAAAACTAAATATGAATAATTTGCTTCGAGGTGAAAATGCAGTTATCACAGGGTGCACCAGAGGTATTGGAAAATCTATTCTTGAAAAATTCGCAAAAGAGGGCGCAAATTGTATTGCTTGTGTTAGAAAAAAAAATGATGAGTTTGAAAAACTTTGCAAAAATCTTTCTGATAAAAATAAAGTTACGATAGATATTGTAGAATTTGATTTAATCGATAAAGAGCAAGTTGAAAAGGGGGTCAAAAAAATTCTTAGTATAAATAAAAAAATATCAATTCTAGTGAATAATGCAGGTATCTTGTTCAATTCTTTATTTCAAATGACTTCAGAAAAAAAACTGAAAGAAATGTTTGAAATAAATTTTTTCTCGCATATTTATATAACTCAGCTTATCTCCAGGGAAATGGCTAAAAACAAAAACGGTAGTATAATTTTTATTTCGTCAACATCAGCAAAAAGAAATGATATTGGAAGATTTGCCTATTCTAGTTCAAAGGCTGCTATATCTTCTACTTCAAGAGTTTTAGCAAAAGAGTTAGGAATTTATAACATTAGAGTAAATTCCATTTGTCCAGGATTAACAAACACTGATATGAGTAAAAATAATACTAGAGAAGATTTTATGAAAGAGGAAAAAAAAAAAATATCACTAAATAGAATAGCAAGCCCTGACGAAATAGCTAACGTAGCACTTTTCTTAGGCTCTAAACTCTCTACATACGTATCAGGTCAAGATGTTGTTGTTGACGGTGGAGTTTAAATAACCATGAATAAAATCGAAATTGAAAAGCTTGCAAAGCAGCTTAGAAAAAACATTCTCTTTGCTGCTTATAATGCTGGTGCAAAAAGTGCACATATCGGTGGAGCTTTGTCTATTGTTGAAATAGTTGCTTGTTTATATGGAGGGATAATGAGCTTAAACCCAAATAAACCAATAGATCCAGATAGGGATAGATTTATTTTAAGCAAAGGACATGCTTGTCTTGCATTGTATTCTGCTTTAGCCGAGAAAGGTTTTTTTGAAAGAGAAGAACTTAAAAATTTTGAACAGTCAGGAAGTTTTTTACTTGGCCACCCTGTTATGAACAGAAAAAAGGGAATTGAATTTTCTACTGGCAGTTTAGGAATGGGTCTTTCATTGGGAATTGGGGTAGCCTACGCAGCAAAAAAAAGAAATACCAACTATAAGACTTATGTTGTTATTGGTGATGGAGAATGTAACGAAGGTTCAATCTGGGAAAGTGTTTTGTTAGCCCCACATCTAAAATTAAAAAATCTAACTGTAATAATTGATAAAAACAATCTTCAACAAACTGGTAAAAATCAAGACATATTAAATTTAGGCAATTTATATGAAAAATGGAAAAGTTTTAACTGGAATACAACTGAAGTTGACGGTCATAGTATAGAAGAAATTATATCTGCTTTAAAGAAAGATCATCAAAATCAAATGCCAAAGGCAATCATTGCAAATACAATTAAAGGTAAAGGTTTCTCATTTTCAGAGAATAATAATGATTGGCATCATACAGTTCTAACAAAAAAAAATTACGATATAGCTTTGGAGGAGCTAAATTAATGCCAAAATTTAGTTTTGAGGAATTTCTTAGAGGTGAATACGTGGATCTCGTCTTATTGGATGAAAAAGTTGTAAAAAATACTGATTGGTATAAATGGATGAATTATAAGGAGAATACTGATTTATTACAAACAGGAAAATTTCCTAATACATTATCTGATCAACTTAATTATGTAAAAAACAATATCGAGGAGAAAAAAAATATTTTATTAAATAAAAAAATTAAAAAAAAATTACAACTCGGAATAGTTGTGAAAAAGAATAAAAATCTTGTAGGAATGGTAACTGCATACGATTTTAATTATTTTAACAGAACTTGCTCTATATCATTAATAACAGATTTAAAAAAAGATTTAAAAGATAGATTAAAAATTTTTAAGGAGTCGCAAGATTTAATGATTAATCACATCTTTTTTAAAATGAATTTTAGGAAAATTTACTCTGGTGCAATTTCTGAAAGTTTATCAAAACTAACAGAAAGAGTATGGGGATTCAAAAGAGAAGGAGTTAGAAAAGAACATGGTTACGTTAATGGAAAATATGTCGATAGCTATGACTTGGGATTATTCAGAGAGGATTGGATTAAAAATGGAAATAAATGAAAAAAAAATTAAAACATGGTCTCAAATAGGTCCTAGAGCTACATTCGGATTAGCTTGTCTAGAGCTTTCAGATAAAGAAAAAGATTTGATGATTTTAACTTCTGATGTCTCTACATCTGCAGGATTAGATAGATATAAAAAAAAATTTCCAGATAAATATTTAGATGTTGTTGATTAGTTTATTATGAGGAATTTTTACTTTTGTTATGACTTTCCAATTTTTTTCTTTAAAGTTTTTAATTTTTATTTCAGATCCTTTGTAATCAGATGAGTTATCCAAATAAAAGATTTTTTTTTGTTTCAACAAAGCTAAGATGCTGAATATGTCTTTTTTTTTTAATTTTTTCTTTCCAAATAAACCGTAATTTTTGGAAAATTGAGCTGTACCTAAAATTAATTTATTTTTAATCTTCAATTATTGTTTTTATAGTTTTTACTATTTTTTTTATTTCTTTCAAATTTAATCCCACATAAATCGGTATACTAATTGCAGTCTCACTATATTTCTCTGAAACTGGAAATTGACCTTTTTTAAAACCAAACTTTTTATAAAGTGGATTGAGATGTAAAGCTTTGTAATGAAGATTAACAAAATATCCTTGTTTTCTTAGATAAGTAAAAATTTTACTATAGTTATTTTTAAGTCTTCTTTTATCAAATTGAATTACAAATAAGTGATAACTCGAAATATATTTATTTAATACGAGTTGAAATTTTAATGGCATTTTATTAAACAAAGATTTGTAAATTTTTGCTACATAATTTCTATACTTTACAAATTTTTTTAAATTTTTAAGTTGACTTCTGCCTAAAGCAGCCGAGATATCACTCATCCTATAATTGTAACCTGTATCAATTTGTTCGTAGTAATTAGGGTAATAAGAGGAATGTTTGAAAAGTTTTTTGTTATGATTTATTCCATTTTCTCTTTTTAATTTTATACGGTTTGCATAAATTGAATTATTTGTAGTCACCGCACCACCTTCTCCTGTAGTAATGATCTTGACTGGATGAAAGCTTAACACCGTAATGTCCGACCACTTACAGCTTCCAACTGGTTCGTTATTATTATAAGCCCCTAAAGAGTGTGAAGCATCTTCTATGATCTTGAATTTGTATTTTTCTGATAATTTTTTTATTTTGACTTGTTCTGAAGGTTGTCCAGCAAAGTGAATTGGTATAATTGCTTTTGGCAACTTTTTTCTTTTTTTTGCAATTTTAAGTTTTTTTTCTAAATTTTCTACAGATATATTCCAAGTATTGCTATCTATATCAACAAAATCAATTTTAGCTCCACAATTTAGAACACAATTAGCTGAAGCAGCATAAGTATTTGGTGTAGTCCAAACTATATCGTTTTTCTTTAAATTTAATGCCATGCATGCGAGATGTAAAGCACTAGATCCACTGTTGCATGCAAATGCAAATTTTGCTTTGGTGATTTTTTTCAATTCATTTTCAAATAAAGGGACTTGAGGACCAGTCGTTAGGTAATTTGACCTAAGCACTTTTACAACGGACTGAATATCAGAATTGCTGACTTTGTGTCTGCTAAATGGTATCATCAATATTTTTGTTCAATTTTGCTATTTCTTTAACCGACAAAAATTTTTTGTTTGTATCTGAGCTGTACTCAAAGCTAGAGGAAACTTTTTTTCCTATTTCACCAATAATATTTTTTTTAAAACTTTTTTTCTTGTCAAAATACTCTGGCGACGGAAAAATTACGTAATGATCTTTAAAATCTAAAGTTAAATAGTGAGATTCGTTAGGGCACATCATTTCATGCAGTTTTTCTCCAGCTCGAATTCCTATAATTTTAGTTTTCAGTTTTGTTGACATTGACTTAGCTAAATCAGTTATCTTTATTGATGGAATTTTTGGCACATAAGTCTCTCCACCGGACATTCTATAAAAACTTTTTAAAACGAAGTTAACTCCCTCATCAAGGGTTATCCAAAATCTTGTCATTTTAGTATCTGTAATAGGTAAAAATTTACCTCCTTGTCGAATTATATCCTTAAAAACATGAACTACAGAGCCTCTAGAACCAACAACATTTCCATATCTAACAATTGAAAATTTTGAATTTTGGGAACCGACAATATTGTTTGCAGCTATAAAAATTTTGTCAGATGCTAATTTAGTAGCTCCATATAAATTTATAGGATTAGCAGCTTTATCTGTTGATAGTGCAATTACTTTTTTTACTTTTTGAGAAATAGCTGATTGAATTACATTTTCTGCTCCATTTATATTTGTTTTAATAAATTCCATAGGATTATATTCTGCTCCTGGGACATGCTTTAGTGCTGCAGCATGAACAACATAATCGACTTCTCTCATTGCCATTTTTAGTCTATCTAAATCTCTCACGTCTCCTAAAAAAAATCTCATAAAAGGAAATTTTGAATGCGGAAATTTTTTTTGAAGTAAAAATTGCTTATACTCATCTCTTGAAAAAACAATTAATTTTTTAGGTTTATATTTCTTTATAATTATACTTATAAATCTTTTTCCGAAAGATCCTGTGCCACCGGTAATCAATATTGTTTTGTTGTTAAACATAATATTTTAATTACGCAAAGCTCCGCACTTTGCAAAAAATCACTTTTACAATTAAATTTAATACCATTTTTTTTAAATAGGTTGAAATAAAAATTCTTCTTTTTTAATACTTGTTCTTATTTTACCTATTGTAATATTCAATTTTTTCTTTTGAAGTTCAACAATCTTAAAAATCTTATCCGTAAAAGGACCGGTTTTAAATTTATAAAATTTATCAATCTTAATTTCATAGAAACTTTTTGATAAATATCCATTCTTATCTTCTAAAGATTTACATTTTTCGATAAAATTAATTATTTCATTTTGGCAAATTTCGTTTCCGGTTAAAAAATATTTTAAACCTTTAAGATTATAGTATGCTCTGTTATTTTTTATATTCGTAAGATTTTTATGAAAACAAAACATATAATCGCCTAACAAATTAATCTCTTTTTTGATAATCTTATTATTATGAAATTTTTGATAGATTAATTTTGGAATATAAATTTTGTAGTCTTCTCCAATTTTTTCTTTGATATCTTTAATTAATAAACCAATATTCTTTTTATCAAATTTTAAGATTGTCCACATAAATCAATCCTTTTCGAGCTCTTTCTTAAGTTCATTGTACTCATCCATTTTTCTTTTCATGAAATTAACTGTCAATTTCGATCTTTCACTTATACCTTTTGGAGTAATTACATATCTCAAATATTTAATTTTATTTGGCTGTTGCTGAAAATTTTTTAATTTTATTAGTCCCTTTTTCTTTAATTCTTTTAGACAATAATTAAGTTTGCCCAAACTTATTCCTAAGTCTTTTGCGATAACCCTTTGAGAATTTTTGGGTTCCTTTTGAATTTTTCTTAAGATTTTAAAATAATCTTCTCTTTGGTCCATATATTGTTCAAATTTTGAACAACTTAACGTTCAAAAACTGAACTGTAAAGTTGTTTTTTACCAAAATTTATGCATATTTCTTAATATGGCAAAAATGCTTAATAATAATAACCCTAGATGGCGTAAAGCCCTTGATAAAATTTGGCATTTAAACAGGGTTCACGTAAGCACAGAAATGTCATTAGCTTACAAGTTGCTAAAAAAATTTTATAAGAATACCACAATTTTTGGTTACCCCACTGGATCCAAAATAAATGAATGGATCGCACCCCCTGGATGGGATGTTCAGCACGCAACCTTAAAAGATCCTGAAGGAAAAGTCTTAGCTGATTGGAAAAAAAATAAACTTTCTTTATGGACTTACAGTCCATCATTTAAAGGATTCGTTACCAAAGATCAAATTTTAAAAAAGATTTTTTTTGCTAAAAAAAAACCAAACGACACAATTTTCCAGTTTAGAAATCAGTACAACTTTCCAACTGCTGAATGGGGATTTTGTTTACCATATAAAAATTTAAAAAAACTTAAAAGCGGTAAATATGAGGTTAATATTAAAACGAAAACATTTAAAGGAAAATTGGAAATGGCTGAACAAGTCCATAATGGGAAATATAAAGACAGTATATTATTTTTAGGTCATTTCGATCATCCTCAAATGTGTTTGGATGGTTTGGCTGGTTGTTTGGCTGGCCATGAGGTCATCAGTAATTTAAAGAATAAAAAAACAAAATTGACTTACAGAATGTTGTCTACCGTCGAAATAGTAGGTTCAGTATTTTATGCAAATAAAAAAGCAAAAAAAAATAAAATTAAAGAAGCTGTTTTTATTGCCTCACCTGGTGCTAAAGCAAATCTAAATTATCAAAAAAGTTTCTCAAACATAAGTGCAGTCGATAATATTATGGAGCATTGCTTAAAATATTTCGATGAAAACTCAAAAATTTGGAATTTCAGAAAAGGGCCTTTAGGAAATGATGAAATAGCTTATGATGTGGGTGGAGTAAATATTCCATGTGGTTCAATAATAAATGCTCCATTTAAAACTTATCACACTGATAAGGATATTCCCTCAGGAGTGAATGAAAAAAAATTTAATTTAAACGTAATTTTGATAAATGAAATAATTCACATTTTGGAAAATAATAGTTACGTAAAAAGAAATTTTGTTGGATTACCAAAACTCTCATCTAAAAAATATGATTTATATTTAACCCCTGCTAGAGTTTCTGGAAAAGAGCAAGATTTAAGTAAAGAGAAAAAATTCCTTAGTTTTGAAATACCGAGTGTTTATCATAATTACATTGAAACAAACACTCATAAGTTTAATCATTTAATGAACACGATTCCAAATATGTGTGAAGGCAATCATACAATTTTAGATATTGCTAACTTTGTTCAACTACCATTTAGATTAGTTGAAAATTATATTAACTTATGGGTAAAAAAGAAATTGATAAAAAAGAAATGGGTCTATCCATTTAAAATTAATGTTAAAAAAAAAATTAGTTTTTAAAGAGTATAATCAAAAATCACCGCTAAAAGGAAAAATTGATGTAATTAGCAAACTTTTTTGTTTGGCAACTCCAGAATATTGTAAACTTTTTAAATCTTTGGGTGGAAATAAAAATACATTTATCAAAAGTATTATTAATAAAAAAAATACCGAATTAGAAAAATTTGTAGTTCTTAAAATGGGCAGTAAAATCATTGGTTTTTACGTCGCTTATCCTTCAAACGAAATAACACAAAGACAAATGTTAACGAATTTAAAAATGAGAAATTCAATAAATTTAAATTCCAGACATCTTTTTCATAATAAAATTTTAAAACATATCAATAAACTTCCAAGTTTTTCCCATAAAGGATTATATCTATCTAGAAATGCAATTATTCCAAAATATCAAAATAAAGGCATGGGTGTAAAATTAATCAATAATTGTCTTAAAAAAGGAAGAAAACTAAGAAAGGTTTTTCTATATGTTAGGACAAATAATAAAAACGCTATTAGATTTTATAAGAATATGAAATTTATAAAAGAAAGCAAAAAAAATTGTTACTATATACTTGGTAAAAAACTTTAGTAATATGAAAAAAAACATTATCATCTTTGGTGACTCTCTAGTTTCCTGCTTGCACATCAAAAAAAAATATAGATGGATAGAACTATTAAAAATAAGATATAAAAAAAAAATTAATTTTAAAGTATTCGCCTATAACGGTGCTACTACTGATGATGCCTTAAAAAAGATAAATTTAGTTCTTAAAAATAAGGCTTCCTTTCTATGTATTATTTTTTTTGGTGTTAATGACTCAGTTTACTATAAGAGCTTGAAAGGAAAACCTAGAGTTAACATAAAAAAATTTAAAGTAAATTTACTTAAAATCAATAATAAAATCTCAAAAAAATTTAAAAGTAAAAATATATTTATGACATCTCATAAATTTTATAGAAAGAGATTAGAGGGAAATAAAAAAACACATAACTTTAGTTACAAGAAGTATAGAAAAATGATTCTCAAATTTTGTGAAAAAAAAGGACTTGGAAAAATTGACATGTATAAACATTCAAAAATTTATTCATCAAAAACCCTATGTAATACAGACGGTTTACATCTCAGTAATTTTGGTTCAAAAATATATTTTAAAAATATCTCAAGTTATCTTGATGGAGAAATAAATGATTAAATTAGCCATTATAGGTGCTGGAAAAATTGCTGAAAAATTTTATCTACCAGCTGTAAAAAAAATAAAAGACGCAAGTGTAGTCGGTGTAATAGATCAAGACATAAGTAAAGCGAAAATTTTATCAAAAAAATTTAATGTTCAATTTTTTTCAAAAGATTTAAAAAGTTTAATGAAAAAAACAGATTTAGATGCTGCTTTAATTTGCTCTTCAAACTATTCTCACGATGATTTAATTTTAAACTCTTTAAAAAATAACCTTCACGTGATTTGTGAAAAACCATTTTTATTGCGTTTAAAAAACATAGAAAAAATTAAAAAATTAATCAAAAAGAAAAAATTGATATGTTTAAGTGCGCAACATCAAAGGTATAGAGCTTGTTCTTTGAAACTAAAAAAAATTCTTGAAATGAAAAAACTGGGAAAAATTTATTCTATACATATTAATTCGAAATATAGTTATTCTCATGCTTTAAAAAACAAAAATTTCATCAAAAAAAGTTTAAGTGGTGGAGGACCTTTGCTTGACTTGGGATCACACTTTTTGGATTTAGTTTATTGGTTTTTAGATAGTCCTCAAGTAAAATCAGTTAACAGTTTTAATTCAAATATTTTTGCCAATAATCTTAAAAAAGAGAATAAACTAAGAAATGACTTTAATATCGAAGATTATTCAAGTGGAATGATAAGGCTGAAAAAAGGCCCAATTATTAGTTATGAGTTTTCATATTCCTATAATTCAAATATTAAAAAAACAGAAAACATAACCATCATGGCTACAAATTATAACTTAACATGGCCGGATCTTATTTTAAGTAAAATAAATACTAAAATAAAAAAATTAAAAGGTAAAAATAACAAAAAAGCTAGTATTATAATGATTGATAAGTTTATAAAAGATATTAAGAGCAAAAAAATAAATATTAAAGATTTATCGCCTACTTTTAATTCTTTGAAAACTATTAATTTGTTATATAAATCAGCTCAAAAAAAAAAGGAGGTTATATTTGAAAATTACTAAAGTTAAATATTCAAAAATTAAAAGCAAAAAAGATAAGATTAAACTTATTAAAAAGTTTAACTCGTCAGGAGTAATTATTATCGAAGATGTAATCTCCAAAAGAAAATGTGAAAGTTTAAAAAAGATATTAGAGACTACTCAAAAAAAATTTAGTAAGCTTTATTATGGTAGAAAGAAAGTTTTAAAACACTCTGGTCATTCAGGGGCAAAAACTGTTACAAACTTACATAACAAAAATTCAAAATTTTTGGAGTTTTTGGACAAGAAAATAATATTTGATTTAGTTCAGTCTATTCTTCAACAAGGATCTTACATGAATAAAGATCCCATAATATGTCAAGCATTTACTGCTAGATCTCCATTAAGTGGCGCTGATAAACAGCAACTTCATAACGATGCTAGAATAGTTGGATCCAAGTATCCAATGGTTGTTCAAGCGATGTATGCAATGGATGATTTTACTAAAAATAATGGAGCTACAAACTTCCTTCTTGGAAGTCAAAGATTTTTAAGTTTTCCTAAAAATAACCACAACTACAAAAAACTAGTTTTAGCGGAAGCAAAGGCAGGGTCGGTGATAATTTTTAATGGTGCAACTTGGCATGGAAGTAGTAAACCTTTAAATTTCTCAGGCAGTAGATGGGCGGTAATATGTAGATATTCAAGATGGTTTCTAAAACCAATCTATAATTTTGTTTGTAATACACCGCCAAAAGTCTTTAAAGAAATGAACAAAAAACAAAAGGATCTTTTAGGATTTAGGTACCACCCGCCTTTAGACGAATTTACTGGTAATAGATCAATTCAAAAAAAATATATTAAGCCTGTAAATTATAATTTACCTAAATAAAGATGCTAACACCGCAACAATTGCTTTTAAAAAGTTTTGCTAAAAATAAAAAAAAAAATGCTATTTGGTCTGAGAGATATATTTCATATGGTCGTCTTAAGTCTTTAATAGACAATGTTTCATTTTTTCTTCTAAATAGTAAGAAAAAAAAAGTTTGTGTTTTAGCTACAAAATCGATTTATTTTTATGCAGTAGTTTTATCAATTATTCTTTGTAAAAAAATTTTAGTACCATTAAATAAAAATTTCTCTATAAAAAAAAATCTTCATATTTTAAAAATGAGCGAAGCTGATTTAATTTTTTATGATGAAAAAAGTGCGCTTATGGCTAAATTTTTTAAAAAAAAATTAAAAAATAAAAAAATCGATACTCTTTCATTTAAGAGTATTTTTGAGACAAAAATTCAGATTAAAAGGTTGAATTATATAAAGTCTAAAATGAATGATATTGTCTATATTCTGTTTACTTCAGGTAGCACTGGAATGCCAAAAGGTGTAGAGATTTCGAATTATAATTTATCAAGTTATCTATATGAACTAAAATCAAGATATAATTTCAATAATAATGATAAATTTTCTAATAATTTTGATATTACTTTTGACTTATTTATGCATGATTTATTTTTATCATTCATAAATGGAGCATGTTTATATCTACCTGATAAAAATTACTATTTAAACCCCTCCATGTTTATAAAAAAGCATAAACTTACCTGTTGGTTTTCTGTCCCATCTTTAGCTTTAAATATGCAAAATCTAAAGCAATTAAAAAAAAATAAATTTCCCTCTTTAAAATATTCTGCTTTTTGTGGTGAGGCTTTACCGGTTGAAGTAGCAAATTCTTGGAAAACATCCTCACCAAAAAGTATTATAGAAAATTTATATGGACCAACAGAAAATACTATTGCCGTGATGGGATATAGATTTGATAAAAATACTAAAAAACAATCTTTAAATGATATTGTTCCTATTGGAAAAATATTCAAAGGAAATTACATTCTTCCAAGCAAAAAAAAAGTTTTTGAACTTTGTATCTCCGGTGGTCAAGTGTTTAGTGGATATTTAAAGAATACAAGACTAAATAAAAAAATTTTTACAATATTTAAAAAGAAAAAATTCTATAGAACTGGAGATTTAGTAAAAAAAAATAAATTTAATAACTATTGTTATATTGGCAGAGTTGATAGACAAATAAAAGTTAGAGGTTTTAGAATTGAGCCTCAAGAAGTTGAGAGAGAAATAAAAGGTTTCACAAAGTCTAAAGAAGTTGTTGTTGTTGGCTGGCCCTCCTTAAATAAAAAGGATTTTTCTTATAACGGTTTAGCAGCGTTTATTATTAAAAGTAAAACTAAGAATACAAACAAAATAATAAACTATTTACATAAAAACCTCTCTGTTTTACAGACGCCCAACAAATTTATCTTTTTAAATAAATTAAAATATAATGCTAATGGTAAAATTGATTATAGTTGGCTAAAAAATAGTTTAAAAATATGAAAATAACAAAACAAGTTATAAAAAATATATTAAGTTCATTTTTAAATAACTTAAAAAAGAAAAAAAAATTAAAATTTGATATCTTAAGTTCGGACATTGATTTAATATCAGATGGAGTATTAGACTCGATTGATTTTTTAAACATGGTCACCTTTTTGGAAAAAAAATTAAAAAAAGGTTTAGACTTTTCTGAAGAAAATCCGAAAAATTTTTCGAGTTTTAACAAACTGGTCAAAATTGTATTTAAAAGGGCAAATAAATGAAAACATTTAAAAAGAATGATTTAATTGTTGCGTTAAAAAAAATTGGAATAAAAAAGAATTCTACAATACTTGTTCACTCTGGTTTAAACTATATTGGAGGGATGAAAAATACCGATAATAATTTAATACCTAAAAAAATTTTTGAAATTTTAACAAACTATATTGGAAAAAAAGGAACAATACTTTTTCCAGCTTTTTTTAATGATTACTCAAAAAAAAATAAAAGGTTTGATTTATTAAAATCCCCGCCATGCAAAACCTTGGGGATATTGCCAGAATTTGTTTATAAAAAAATTAATTTTAAAAGATCGAAAAATCCTTTGAATTCTTTAATGGGAATAGGAAAAAATGCAAAATATATTTGTGATGAAAGCAATTTAAGTGACTATGGCGAAGGTTCAGCATGGCAAAGATTATATGAATCTAATGCAGATTTAATTTTTTTAGGAGTTCCATTATTTCGAGCCATGACTTTTATTCATTTTATTGAATTCCATGTTGGTGTTCCTCACATGTACATTAAGAAATTTGATACAAACGTAGTAAATAATAAAAAAATTATAAGCAAGGGAGTAAATTGCTACGTAAGATATCGAAATTTCAATATTAATGTTAATCAAAAAAAATTTGAAAACGAATTAATTAATAAAAAGATTTTAAAATTTCATAGATTGGGCTCGGGTAAAATTTGCACTGTTAATATAAAAAGGACTTTTGATCTAGGAGTAAAAAAACTTTCTGAAAATCCTTTCTATTTTTTGGAAAAAAAACCTAAGTTTAAAAGAAATTCAATTCCATTGATATAGATTTATTAATATCTATTATTAACAGGGTAAAGTTATATTGAAGATTAAAAATTTTTTTCAGTGCATAAATCAAGCCAATTGAGCTATTAGTACTGGTCAGCTACACGCGTTACCGCGCTTCCACATCCAGCCTATCAACGTAGTGGTCTACTACGGCTCTATAGGAAGAACTAGTTTTGAGGTGGGTTTCCCACTTAGATGCTTTCAGCGGTTATCCCGTCCATACTTAGCTACCCGGCACTGCAGCTGGCGCTACAACCGGTCCACCAGTGGTATGTTCATCCCGGTCCTCTCGTACTAGGGACAAATCCTCTCAATTCTTCTACACCCATGGCAGATAGGGACCGAACTGTCTCACGACGTTCTGAACCCAGCTCACGTACCACTTTAATTGGCGAACAGCCAAACCCTTGGGACCTGCTCCAGCCCCAGGATGTGATGAGCCGACATCGAGGTGCCAAACACCCTCGTCGATATGGACTCTTGGAGGGTATCAGCCTGTTATCCCCGGCGTACCTTTTATCCGTTGAGCGATGGCCCTTCCACTCAGAACCACCGGATCACTATGACCGTCTTTCGACTCTGCTCGACTTGTCAGTCTCGCAGTCAGGCAGGCTTATGCCATTGCACTCTACGAACGATTTCTGACCGTTCTGAGCCTACCTTCGCACGCCTCCGTTACTCTTTGGGAGGCGACCGCCCCAGTCAAACTACCCACCATACAATGTCTTGCTGCCGGATTACGGCAAGCAGTTAGATGTCAAGAATAATAAGAGAGGTATTTCACTGGTGACTCCATTTTAGCTGACGCCAAAACTTCAAAGTCTCCCTCCTATGCTAAACATATCATTCCTAACACCAATATAAAGTTGTAGTAAAGGTGCACGGGGTCTTTCCGTCTAACCACGGGAACTCCGCATCTTCACGGAGAATTCAATTTCACTGAGTTGATGTTGGAGACAGCGGAGATATCGTTACGCCATTCATGCAGGTCGGAACTTACCCGACAAGGAATTTCGCTACCTTAGGACCGTTATAGTTACGGCCGCCGTTCACTGGGGCTTCAGAAATAAGCTTGCACCTATCGCATTAACCTTCCAGCACCGGGCAGGCGTCAGACCCTATACATCCACTTACGTGTTAGCAGAGCCCTGTGTTTTTGATAAACAGTCGCATCTCCCTGGCTTGTGCCACCCACTTAAAGTTGCCTAAAAATGGGTCCTCCTTCTTCCGAAGTTACGGAGGCATTTTGCCGAGTTCCTTCAACATCATTCTCTCAAGCGCCTAATTATACTCTAATAATCCACCTGTGTCGGTTTAGGGTACGGTCTTATGATGGAGCTATTTCCTGGGACTTTTTCACGGCTAACTCAATCCAATAAGAGTTAACAATTTACAAAATCCGTCACTACCATCAGGTCAAGGAATATTAACCTTGTTTCCATCGACTACGGCTCTCGCCCTCGTCTTAGGGACCGACTAACCCTGCGCGGATTAACCTTGCGCAGGAACCCTGGGATTTTCGGCGACAGAGTTTTTCACTCTGTTAATCGTTACTTATGTCAGCATTCGCACTTCTGATACCTCCAGGATCCCTCACGGGTATCCCTTTACAGGCTTACAGAACGTTCCGCTACCAGATATAATTTCCGAAGAAATTATAAATCCACAGATTCGGTACATGATTTGAGCCCCGTTACATCTTTGGCGCAGAAACTCTATTAGACCGGTGAGCTGTTACGCTATCTTTAAAGGATGGCTGCTTCTAAGCCAACCTCCCGGCTGTTTAGGAATCTCCACATCCTTTCACACTTAATCATGATTTAGGGACCTTATCTGGTGATCTGGGCTTTTTCCCTTTCGACCATGGACCTTAGCACCCACAGTCTGTCTGCTGAGGTAAAATGTTTGGCATTCGGAGTTTTATGAGGGTTGGTAAAGATTTCTCTCCCCTAGCCCCTTTAGTGCTCTACCTCCAAACATCAATTTACTCAACGCACTACCTAAATAGTTTTCGCGGAAAACCAGCTATCTACGAATTTGGTTGGCCTTTCACCCCTTACCACAAGTCATCCAAAGACTTTTCAACGTCAACTGGTTCGGTCCTCCGGCAAGTGTTACCCTGCTTTCAACCTGCTCATGGTAAGCTCATTCGTTTTCGGGTCTAATTCATACAACTTACGCCCATTTAAGACTCGCTTTCGCTACGCCTACACCTTACGGCTTAAGCTTGCTGGATAAATTAAGTCACTGACCCATTATACAAAAGGTACGCCGTCACTCTAAAAAGAGCTTCGACTGTTTGTAGGCATACGGTTTCAGGTTCTATTTCACTCCCCTAATAGGGGTTCTTTTCACCTTTCCCTCACGGTACTAGTTCACTATCGGTCACTGAAGAGTATTTAGGCTTAGAGGGTGGTCCCCCTATATTCAAACAAGATTACACGTGTCCCGTCCTACTCAAGAACAACATTAAACATTACTCATACGGGACTATCACCCTCTATGGTTAGTCTTTCCAAACTATTTTGATTATTTTAATATTATTGCTGGCCTATTCCGCGTTCGCTCGCCACTACTAACGGAATCTCAATTGATTTCTTTTCCTCCGGTTACTTAGATGTTTCAGTTCTCCGGGTTTGCTCTTTAAACCTATGAATTCAGTTTAAAGTACCACAAAAAGTGGTGGGTTATCCCATTCGGAAATTTTCGGATCAAAGCCCGCATACAGCTCCCCGAAACTTATCGCAGTATACCACGTCCTTCATCGCCTTTCAGTGCCTAGGCATCCGCCATACGCCCTTAAACGCTTGATTTATGCACAGAAAATAATTTTCTGTCTAAATTAAATTTTTAATAAATGTTCATCTATTCGAACATTTTAGATTGTTCATCTATTCGAACAATCGGATATAGATATTGTTTGATTGTTCTTACTTTCGAACAATCAAAATTGATATTTAATATTTACGATTTAAAAAAACTAAAAGTGTCAATGGTGGAGGATAGCGGGATCGAACCGCTGACCTCCTGAATGCAAATCAGGCGCTCTCCCAGCTGAGCTAATCCCCCGTGAAAAATGGTGGGCCGAGGACGACTCGAACGTCCGACCTCACCCTTATCAGGGGTGCGCTCTAACCACCTGAGCTACCGGCCCCTAAGCATTTATGAGACACTTTAAACTTAAGAAGAGAAATGAGGACGGCCACATTAACTTAATTTTTTGAGACCAAAAGAAATTTTTGGTCTTCCTTAGAAAGGAGGTAATCCAGCCGCAGGTTCCCCTACGGCTACCTTGTTACGACTTCACCCCAGTTGCTGATCGTACCGTGGTCAAAGGTATTAGCTTTGCCTTAAGGTGTAACCAACTTCCATGGTGTGACGGGCGGTGTGTACAAGACCCGGGAACGTATTCACCGCGGCGCGCTGATCCGCGATTACTAGCAATTCCAGCTTCATGCACTCGAGTTACAGAGTACAATCCGAACTGAGACACATTTTAGGGATTGGCTAAGAGTCGCCTCTTTGCTTCCCATTGTAAGTGCCATTGTAGCACGTGTGTAGCCCAACACATAAGGGCCATGAGGACTTGACGTCATCCCCACCTTCCTCCAGCTTATCACTGGCAGTTCTTTTAAAGTGCCCAACTAAATGGTGGCAACTAAAAGTAGGGGTTGCGCTCGTTGCGGGACTTAACCCAACATCTCACGACACGAGCTGACGACAGCCATGCAGCACCTGTGTTTCGTCCAGCCAAACTGAAAAGCCTAATCTCTTAGGCTCGCGACGAACATGTCAAGTGTTGGTAAGGTTCTGCGCGTATCTTCGAATTAAACCACATGCTCCACTGCTTGTGCGGGTCCCCGTCAATTCATTTGAGTTTTAACCTTGCGGTCGTACTCCCCAGGCGGTGTGCTTAATGCTTTCGCTGCGACACTGAAAAATATATTTCCAACGTCTAGCACACATCGTTTACGGCATGGACTACGAGGGTATCTAATCCTCTTCGCTACCCATGCTTTCGCTCCTCAGTGTCAGTAGTGACCCAGTAAGTTGCCTTCGCATTTGGTGTTCTTTCTAATATCTACGAATTTCACCTCTACACTAGAAATTCCACTTACCTCTATCACACTCTAGCTAAAAAGTTTTGATGGCAGTTCCAAGGTTGAGCCTTGGGATTTCACCATCAACTTTTTTAACCACCTACGAGCTCTTTAAGCCCAGTAATTCCGAACTACGCTAGGTCCCTTCGTATTACCGCGGCTGCTGGCACGAAGTTAGCCGGACCTTCTTATTCGGGTACAGTCATTTTCTTCCCCGACGAAAGAGTTTTACAACCCAAGGGCCTTCTTCACTCACGCGGCATCGCTGCATCAGGGTTTCCCCCATTGTGCAAGATTCCCCACTGCTGCCTCCCGTAGGAGTCTGGGCCGTGTCTCAGTCCCAATGTGGCTGGTCTTCCTCTAAGAACAGCTATTGATCATTGCCTTGGTAAGCTTTTACCTTACCAACTAGCTAATCAAGTGCGGGCTCATCTTTCGGCATTAAAACTTTCCCTGTAAAGGCTTATTCGGTATTAGCACAAGTTTCCCCGTGTTATTCCAAACCAAAAGGCAGATTCCCACATTATACTCACCCGTTTGCCACTCAGTATTGCTACTGCGTTCGACTTGCATGTGTTAGGCGTGCCGCCAGCGTACGTTCTGAGCCATGATCAAACTCTCAAGTTTAATAACGGCGCACACTAGCTTTAATAACTTTATGGTAAATAAAGTTATTTTTCGTTAAAGCGTGTACGACAATTTCTTTATTAACCTAGCCGTCCACACTTCTCTTCTTAAAATATACAATTTAAAAAAGCTAAGATTTTACCTTAAAATCTACACACCTCTGGCGCTGTTAAAAAATATTCGCGTAAAGGTGAGCGCTGTTTTTATTACAAATTGGTCATAAGTCAAGGCGTATATTGGGCATAAAAGTAAGTAAATATGGGCATTTTTTCACCTTCTGAGTTGCAAACTTACAATAATTTTTATAGAAAACAACTATGGCGCTAAATCGATTTTTTGCCCAAATTTTAAAATCTGTAAAAATTTTTAAGGTCACGGAGACCAGCTACAGGACAATTAATTTTAAATACTTTTTCTATTTCTTATCAATTGCCATAATTCTAATAACATTTATTTCTGCATCAAATTTAGTAAAACAAAAAAATCAAGCTGAAAGCAAAAACTTTAATTCAGTAGTAAAAACAAAAGAATTTTCAAATTTAAGTGAGTACTTTATTTCAAAAATTAATAGTCCTTACAAAGAAATTAAATATTTGATTAAAAATAACGACTCAGTTGAAAAAATCCTAAAAAAACTCAACATTAATTCTAATGATATAAAGATTATATCTAACAAACTTAAACAAGAAAAGCTTACAAATATATACGCAGGTAGAAAACTTTCAGTCGTAGTGAAAAAAGTTGATGATAATTCTTATGCTTTAATAAATCTTTTATATCCAATAAATAACACAACCAGTGTTGAAATTAGAAAAAGTCAAAATAACTTTGTTGTCAAAAAAAATATACTGAAGCTTTATAAAAAAGAGGTTGTTATAAAAAGCGAAATTAAAAACAATTTATATTCTTCGGCAGTGAACTCGGGCATTGAGCCAAATATAATTGTAGAATTTGCTAGAATATTTGGTTTTGAAGTTGATTTCCAAAGAGATATTCGTAAGGGAGATTGGTTTGAAATTTTATATGAAAGATTTGAAGATGATAATAATAAAATACAAGATACAGGAAATATAATTTATGCATCAATGTTTGTAAATGGTGACGAAATAAATCTTTATAATTATAAAGATAGCGAAAATGATATCGGTTACTATGATATCAAAGGTAAAAGTATTGTTAAGTCTTTGATGAAAACTCCAATAAATGGTGCGAGATTATCTTCTTCATTCGGAATGAGAAAACATCCTATTTTGGGATACAACAAAATGCATAGAGGTACCGACTTTGCGGCACCTAGTGGAACTCCAATAATGGCATCTGGTTCTGGCACAGTTACAAGAGCTAGATGGTGTGGAGGTGGTGGGAACTGTGTAAAGATAAAACACAATTCAACATATGAAACAATATATGCTCACATGAAAGGTTTTGCTAGAGGTATAAGGGAAGGTAAAAAAGTTAAGCAAGGACAAATAATTGGCTATGTTGGGTCTACTGGGATGTCTACAGGTCCTCATTTGCATTATGAGGTAGTTGTAAATGGAAAAAAAGTTAATTCACAAAAACTTAAATTGCCGTCAGGAAAAATCCTAAAAGGAAAATCAAGAGAAAATTTTGAATTAAAAAGAATTAGAATTGATTTAAAATTATCTGAATTAAGATAATTAATATATTTTAAGGAATTTAATTTGAGGCTTGTGAAGATTCTTTGTTTAATAAGTTATTAGAATTATCTTCCTTCTCATTTTTGCTGTTATCGTTACTTTTTTTATTTAGTTCTGCAAGTCTTCTAGAATAATGATCTGCATGTTGTAAATAATTTTCAACCATCACAGGATCTCCATTACTTTGAGCATCTTTTGCTAATTGTTGAAATTTTTGCACAGTTTTTTCAACATTGTGAGGGTTAGTCATTGAGCCATTTCTATTAAAATTTAAATTTCCATTACTAAAATTTCCACCGCTATTATTAATATGCGCACCGTTTCTCCTTCTAAAGTTATTTTTTTGTGGCCTAGACCTAAAAGTTCTTCTTCTATTGTTGTTCATATTTTTGGTTGTTAATTATAAATCTATTTTTCTAAAGTTGATAATACACATCTAACGTTTTCACTAAAGTCTTTAATTAAATATCTAATTCTAAAGTTGTTGTTACTTAATATTTTTGAAACTTTTTTTATTTGCTCATTTCCTATTTCTAAGGCGAGCATACCTTTAATTTTTAAAATACACCTGGATTTGTAGATAACTTTTTTAATTACGTCAAGCCCATCATTTCCACCATCCAGAGCTAATTTGGGTTCAAATTTTTTTATATCTTCCACAAGATTTTTTATATCTTTTGTCTTTATATATGGTGGATTTGATACAATTAGATCGAATTTATGCCAATAAATATCGCTTAAAGACTTTACATCAAACTTAATATTATTAGTTAATTTTAATTTATTGAGATTTTTGTTAGCTATTTGAATTGCACGCGGTGAGATATCTATGCCTAATCCTTTAGAATTTTTTAACTCACTTAAAATACTTAACAATATACAACCAGTACCCGTACCGACATCTAAAATGTAGATATCTTTTTTATTAAAAATTTGTATAATTTTTTCAACCATTAGTTCTGTCTCTGGTCTAGGTATGAGAACGTCTTTATTTACAATAAAATTTTTGCTCCAAAATTCTTTTTTTTTTAGGATATAAGCAACAGGCTCCTTTGAAGATCGTCTAGAAATTATTTTTTCAAATTTTATCTGATTTTTAATACTCACTTTTTCATCTAAATTGACTAATAGCTCCTCCCTTCTCTTATTTAATATTTCTGAAAGTAAAATTTCGGAGTCGAGTTTATGTGAAAAGATATTGTTGGCCTTTAATTTACCCGATCCAATATTTATTAATTTTAAAATGTTCATTAATTCAAATTTTTTAATTTTAAGTCTTGCTCTCTTAATCTTAACTCATGATTCATCTCCTCATGAATCTCGCCTGTTAAAAATTCATCTAACTTATGTAAAGTTAAATTAATCCGATGATCTGTTACTCTACCTTGAGGAAAATTATATGTCCTGATTCTTTCAGACCTATCTCCTGTACCTATTTGATTTCTTCTATTTGTTGATCTTTCTTGATCCTTTTTTCTTTTTTCTTCTTCATAAACTCTAGATCGTAGTATTTTTAATGCTTTAGCTTTATTCTTATGTTGAGACTTTTCGTCTTGTTGGCTTACCACAACTCCAGACGGTAAATGAGTAATTCTTACAGCGCTATCAGTCGTATTTACTGATTGCCCTCCTGGACCACCTGCTCTGAAAACATCTATTCTTAAATCTGAGTCTTTGATTTGGACGTCAACTTCTTCCGCCTCAGGTAAAACAGCTACAGTCGCTGCAGAGGTGTGAACACGGCCTTGTGTTTCAGTTTTTGGAATTCGTTGAACTCTATGTACACCTGACTCATATTTTAAATAAGAATATATATTTTCACCACTTACAGAAAATATTACTTCTTTGAACCCACCTGCTTCACTTTTAGAAATACTTATAATTTCAAGTTTCCATTTTTGTTTTGAACATACTTTTTCGTACATCTTGAATAAATCAGAACAAAAAAGAGATGCTTCTAATCCTCCAGTTCCAGCTCTAATTTCTACAATAGCATCTTTATCGTCGTCTTCATCCTTTGGTAATAAAAAAATTTTTAATTTATTTTCATAATCTTCTTTTTTAATTTTTAAAGCACTAAGATCTTTTTCAGCAAGTTCGATAATTTCTGTGTCATTATTTTTATCTTTAACAATTTGCTCTAAATCTTTTTTTTCGTTCTCAAACTTTACATATTCCTTGGCAATAGAAATTATATTACCTAAAGTGGAGTAATCTTTTGATTTCTTCGCAAAAAGTTTAGGATCAATATTCCCTGATGATAATTCCTTTTCTAGTTCATCGTGTCTAACAATAATGTCTTGCACTTTTTCGATGGGTATCATCTTTTTTAAATATTTTTTTCTTTAACTTTTTCTTCTACAAGTTGAACAACTTTATTTATTATTTCTGCGCTAGCAACTTTTGTGTGTGGAATACCTGATAGATATAGCAGATTGTTATCTTGTCCTCCTCCTGTTAAACCAATTTCAGTTTGTGAAGCTTCACCAGGACCATTTACTACACACCCTATGATAGATAGTGTAATTGGTTTTTTAACATGAGACAATCTTTTCTCTAGTTCTTTAACGGTTTCAATAACTGGAAAAGCTTGGCGAGCACAAGACGGACAAGAAATTATATTCACTCCTCTTGATCGAATACCTAAAGACTTTAAGATTTCATATCCTGCTTTTACCTCGTCTACAGGATCTGATGAAAGGGAAACCCTGATTGTGTCTCCTATTCCTTCCATTAAAAGTTGCCCGATACCGATAGATGATTTTATGCTTCCAGTAAAAAGCCCTCCTGCTTCTGTAATTCCTAAGTGTAGAGGGTAATCACAAATTTCCGATAATTTTCTATAAGATTTGACTGTCAAGAAAATATCTGAAGATTTAACGCTAATCTTAAAATTAAAAAAATTGTTATCTTCAAGTAACTTTACATTATACATTGCACTTTCAACTAAAGCTTCTGGACAAGGCTCTTTATATTTTTCAAGCAAAGCTTTATCTAATGATCCAGCGTTCACACCAATTCTTATTGAGCAATTATTATCTTTAGCAGCTTTAACAACTTCTAAAATTCTATCTTTTGAACCAATGTTTCCTGGATTGATTCTTAAACAGCTCGCTCCCATTTCAGCAGCCTCAATAGCTCTCTTATAATGAAAATGTATGTCAGCAACAATAGGAACTTTGACGTCTTTGATAATATGTTTTAAAGCTCTCGTACTATCTTCATCAGGACATGACACCCTTACTATATCTGCGCCTGCTTCCTCCAAAGAATTAATTTGTTGAACCGTTTCTTTAACGTTTGTAGTAAGAGTATTGGTCATTGATTGAACGCTTATATTTGAGTCCCCGCCCACTAAAACTTTGCCCAATTTAATAGATTTTGTTTTTCTTCTATTAATAATTCTGTGTGGTCTTATTTCCATATTAATCTAGTTCAAAAATTGTATGTAATTTTTTGATTGCATTAGTAGTATCCTCTTCATTAATTATAACCGATAATTTTATTTCAGAGGTAGAAATCGCTAAAATATTAATCTTTTCTTCAGCCAAACCTTTAAACATCTTATATGTTATCCCAGGAGTAGTAACCATTCCAGCTCCAACTATTGAAATTTTTGAAACTTTATCATCATGGCTAATCTCTTTATAATTAATATTCGTATTACTTTTTATGGTTTCTAAAGTTTTTGAGAGATCCTCTCTTTTAATAGTAAAAGTAATATCGGTGGTCTTTTGATCTGAAGATATATTTTGAATTACCATATCAACATTTATTTGGTTTTTGCTCAATGGTTCAAAAATACTTGCAGCCACACCAGGTTTATCCTGAACATCAGTCAAAGTAATTTTGGCATCATCTTTTGAATAAGCTACTCCAGTAACACTCTTAGTATAATCTATATTTTCTTGACTAAAAATTTTTGTACCGGGCCTGTCAGTAAATGTTGATTTTACTTCTAATGGTATATTGTACATCATGGCAGTCTGCACAGCAGAAGATTGCATAACTTTTGCACCAAGCGAGGACATTTCTAGCATCTCGTCGTATGAAATTTTATCAATTTTTTTTGCTACAGGTATCTTATTAGGGTCAGATGAATAAACACCATCAACATCAGTATATATTTCACAAGTGTCTGTTTGAAATATTTTAGCTACTGCAACAGCAGTTGCGTCAGAGCCACCTCTGCCTATAGTTGTCACATCTCCAAATTTTGAAATTCCTTGAAAGCCAGGAATAATTACTACACCTTTTTTGGAAAGATATTCATTTATTTTTGTAACACTTAAATTTACGATTCTTGCGTTCGAATGTTTTCCTTCTGTTAAAATAGGTATCTGCCAATTCAACCATGATTTAGATTTTATTCCTAATTCAATTAATGCACCAGCTAACAAAGCGGAAGTGACTTGCTCTCCTGAAGATAATAGCACATCAAGTTCTCTTTTATCAAAGTTATTGGAAATACTTTTTGAATAATCTACTAATTCATTTGTTTTTCCAGACATTGCTGAAACTATTATTATAAGTTCATTGCCTGCTAAATGCTCTTTTTTTACAATATTTGCGACATGCAGGATTCTCTCAATATTTCCTACAGAAGTTCCACCGAATTTTAATACTTTTTTTGCCATTGTCTGAATTTAATATAATATAACTGAATTAATTATTTTTAATTAACATTTTAAAATTACATGACTACAATAAATAAAGAGGAAATTCAAAAGTTTTCAAATTTAGCCAATGAATGGTGGGATGTTAATGGCAAATTCAAACCTTTGCATATGTTTAATCCAATAAGAATTGAATATATTCTTGACGAGATTTCAAAGCATTTTCAAATAAATAGAAAAAGAAAAAATTTACTTCAAAATTTAGACATTTTAGATATAGGGTGTGGTGGAGGGTTAATAAGTGAACCCATGGCATACCTAGGTGGAAATGTAACTGGTATTGATGCAGCTGAAAAAAATATCAAAGTTGCTTCCATACATAGCAAAAATAGTAAACTAAAAATAAATTATTTAAATAAATCACCAGAACAATTAACTGATGAAAAAAAATTTGATATTATTCTAAATCTTGAAATTGTAGAGCATGTTGATGACTTAGATTTGTATCTTAAATCTTGTTCAAATTTACTAAAAAAAAATGGCCTTATGTTTACTGCTACAATAAATAGAACTTTAATTTCTTATGTTAAAGCGATTATAGGAGCTGAATATATTTTGAGATGGCTGCCAATTGGCACTCATGATTGGAACAAATTTTTGAAACCAGAAGAATTAGAAAAAAAATTATTTGATAATAAATTTGTTACAAAAGATTTAAAAGGACTTGAATTCAACCCAATTTTTAAAAAATGGAAGAAATCTGATAACCTTTCCGTTAATTATATAATTTGTAGCACTAAAAGTTAATTATCTTTATTTGCCCAAGGAATACTTAGTAAATCAATTCCTTCCTCTGCTAGCTCCTCTCTTTCCTCTGGAGTAGTTGTACCATAGATGCTTTTTTTTGTTTTTTTATCGTAATAAACCTCTCTAACTTTTTCACTAAATTTATCTCCGACAAATTCAAAATTTTTTTCAATATGTTCTCTTAACTTGAGTAAATTTTTTCTTTGCTTAAAAGAGTTTTTATCAAAAAGTTCATCGCCTTCGTCTTTCAATTTTGAGCCTGAAATCATTGGTGCCATAATTGATTTCTTAATTTTATTAGAGGAGCAAAAAATACATTCTAACAAATTTTTTTTATTCAATTTGTCAAACTCATTAGAATTCGAAAACCAACTTTCAAATTCGTGATCATTTTCACATTTAAGATTGTATTTAATCATTTAATTTTCTTTTCAATTTCTATAGTCTGCATTAATGTCAATATAATCATGTGTAAAGTCACAAGTGTAACATTCAAAAGCATCATTTCCTAATTTAAGATTAATTTCAATCATTACAGAATCCCATTTCATATAATCTTTAAGTTTTTGCTCATTATAAGAATCTGCTATTTTTCCGTTTTCAGCAACTATAAAATCTCCCAACTTAATTTTTAATTTTTTAAAATCAATAGTCTCTCCAGACTTTCCTATCCCCATAATTATTCTCCCCCAATTAGGATCTTCTCCTGCAACAGCTGTTTTTACAAGTGGGGAATTAGCTATTGAAAATGCAATATTTTTTGCGCTACTTAAAGACTTAGCATTAATAACTCTAACGGTTATAAATTTTTTTGCTCCTTCTCCATCGATTACAATCTGTTGAGCAAGATTTAAACAAAGTTTTTTCAAACTTACTTCGAACTTTTGTATTATTTTATCTGTTAAAGAAAGATTATGTCCAACTTTAATTGATCTAGTCGAAAATATTGAAACCATGTCATTTGTTGACTGATCGCTGTCAACTGTAATAGCATTAAAAGAATTTGCAACTGCTCTTTTTAAAAGTGACCTAAGCAAATTTGAATTTATATCTGCATTTGTAAAAATGAAAGATAACATTGTAGCGAGGTTTGGAGCAATCATCCCTGACCCTTTTGCAACGCCACAAATTCTTATTAGTTCATCACCGACTATTATTTCTTCATAAGCTACTTTAGGTCTTGTATCTGTTGTCATCATGCCAGAAGCAATTTTCAACCAGTATAATTTATTATGTTGAGTTTTTAGTTTTGATACAAGATCAGGTAGAGCATCTTTAATTTGGTCAACAGGAAATTCCTCTCCTATTACGCCTGTTGAAGCAAATATTAGATCTTTAATTTTTATTGTTTCCGAAGTTCCATGTTCTGATTTCGACTCCTTTAAAGTTAATATCCTTGAAAGATTTTTAGCTAAAATGTCCAGACTTTCTTTTCCTTGTTTGCCAGTAAAGGTGTTTGCATTTTTTGTGTTTACTAATAATCCTTTAATTAATTTTTTATGCGAGTTATTATTCCAAGAAATCGATTCTGAAACTATGCTATTTGTAGTATTTACCGACGCATAGTTAGCACCATTCTTAAAATAAAATAATACTAAATCATCCCTGCCATTATTATACAGATCTGCCGATGAAGCAGACATTTCAAGTCCATCTATTTGTTTTAAATTTTGAAACTCCCCCATTTTCGACATTTTATTTTTCGAGCTTAGGAAGTTTTTTATGTTTATCGTCATAATTACTGTTTAATTTAGATTATAAATACATATATAGAAGTATAATGAATGTATTTACAAGAACTTTTAGTAAAATATTTAAAAGCTCTAATCAAGCAGAATTAGATAAAACTAAGAATTTAATATCAGCTATAAACGATAAAGAGGGTTCAGTTAGATCGCTATCTGAAGGAGAATTTAAAGAAAAAACAATAAACCTAAAACGATCAATAAATAGTGGCAGCTCTTTTGATAATCTTATTCCTGAGAGTTTCGCCTTAGTCAGGGAAGCAGCAAAAAGGACCTTAGGAGAAAGACATTATGATGTTCAACTTGCAGGAGGAATAATTTTACATCAAGGAAAAATTGCTGAAATGAAAACTGGTGAAGGCAAAACCTTAGTTTCTACTTTACCAGCCTATTTAAATTCACTAACTGGTAAAGGAGTTCATATTGTTACAGTTAATGATTATCTAGCTAAAAGAGACTCTGATTGGATGGGCAAAGTTTTTGATTATTTAGGAGTTTCAACAGGATGTATTACAAACGATTTAGATGATATTGGGAGAAAGCAAAATTATAACAGGGATATTACGTACGCTACCAATAATGAACTCGGGTTTGATTATTTACGGGATAACATGAAGTATGAGCTTAACGACATGGTCCAAAGAGATCATAATTTTTGTATCGTAGATGAAGTTGATAGTATTTTGATAGACGAGTCTAGAACTCCGTTAATAATATCCGGTAAACTAGAAGATAAAACAAACCTTTACTCGACCTCTAATGATTTTATCAGATATTTGAAAAAAGACGACTTTGAATTAGATGAAAAGAATAAAAATGTTATTTTAACAGATAAAGGGATAGATAAAATGGAAAAACTATCTACTCAAAAAAAAATCTTAAAAAATAATAATTTTTACGATCCTGAAAATTTAAGTCTAGTTCATCATGTAAACCAAGCTTTAAAAGCCAACTTACTTTTTAAAAAGGACACTGATTATATTGTTAGAGATGGAAAAGTTCAAATTATAGATGAATTCACAGGTAGAGTTTTAGACGGTAGAAGATTTTCTGATGGACTTCATCAAGCAATTGAAGCTAAAGAAAATGTTAATATTGAAGAAGAAAATCAAACTTTGGCTTCGATTACATACCAAAACTATTTTAGGTTATACAACAAACTTTCCGGCATGACAGGAACGGCGATAACAGAAGCTGAGGAATTTCATGATATTTATAAATTAAACGTAGTTTCAATTCCTACCAATAAAAAAATGCAAAGGAAGGATTTTAACGATCAAATTTTTAGAACAGAACCAGAAAAATATAATGCTATTACAAATAAGATAATTGAGTGTAACAATAAAGGACAACCAGTTTTAGTTGGTACTACAAGCATTGAAAAATCAGAAAAAATTTCCTCTTTCTTAAATACTAAAAATATAAAACATAACGTTCTTAATGCAAAACAACACGAGAAAGAGGCAGCAATTATTGCTAGCGCAGGCAAAATTGGAGCAGTAACTATAGCTACCAACATGGCTGGAAGAGGAACTGACATTAAACTAGGTGGAAATAAATATTATAAAGAGGATGAAAAGAGAGAAAATACAGAAATAAGTAAAAAAGATGAGTTGGAAGTAAAAAATCTTGGGGGGCTTTTTATAATTGGTACAGAGAGACATGAAAGTAGAAGGATTGATAATCAATTAAGAGGTAGGGCTGGTCGACAAGGTGATCCTGGAGGATCAATATTTTTTATAAGTCTTCAAGACGAATTAATGAGAATATTTGGAGGTGAGTCTATAGACAGCATGTTGAAAAAATTAGGACTTAAAAAAAATGAATCTATTGATCATCCTTGGATAAACAAAGCAATGGAAAGAGCTCAAAAAAAGGTTGAAGGAAGAAATTTTGATATAAGAAAAACATTAATAAAATTCGATGATGTAATGAATGATCAAAGAAGAGTTATTTTTTCCCAAAGACTTAAAATTTTAAAAAGTGCAGATGTTAATGAAATTATAGAAGATTTTTTAAGTGAAGTTTTAAACAACTTAGAAGTTTCAAGGATTGATTACAGAAAATCAAATGACAAAAAAAAATACCTCTCAATAGTAAAAAATATTCTTGGAAATATCGCTAATGATGACGAATTAATTTCATATTCTAATTTAAAAAAAGATGAATTTATTAAAAAAATTAAAGATTTATATCTTGGTAAAAAAAGAGAGAGAGAAAGATTAATCGGTCTACAAGAAAACGGTAATTTAGAAAAAAGAATTTTTTTACAAATAATAGATTTTACCTGGAGATCACATTTGCAATATTTGGAGCAATTACGTCAAGTAATAGGTTTGAGGTCTTATGGTCAAAAGGATCCATTATCAGAATTTAAAAAAGAGGCTTTTGTATTATTCGAAGGTTTGTTAGAAAAAATTAAAAGCGACGTAATAAAATTTCTGATTAACCTTAATATTGTGATTTCAAATGAAGACCAAAAGAAAAATGAGGAAAAACCAATTCCAACTAATAACAAAAAAACTGGAAGAAACGAAAAATGTCCTTGTGGCTCAGGAAAAAAATACAAACATTGTTGTGGCTCACTATAATTAAAAAATTGGATTATAAGCCCATTGTAATAAAGCTTGCCTTTGTCTTCTTCTGCAATTTAAATCCCCTTCTTCACAATTTTTTTTTACGGCTGGCCCATGTCTATCACCAAAGGCTTTCCATCTTTTAATTTGAGTCTTATCTATTTCAGGAATTCTTCTTCCATTGGTGAATCTACAGTACCATTGGAACCATCCCAAAGGATCCTCCCTAAAAATCCAGCCTTTATCGATCCATTCTTTTCTTGATAAACCCGATTCAATTTTGAAACGATTCAAACTAACATCAAACGTTTTACTTATTTTTGCTTTTTCAAACCAAGACTTTGGAAACTCTTTTATGCTACCGTCAGAAAAATATGCTCCCCCGAATACGCCAAGCTCTAACATTTTTTTTGGCGTAAGTTGTGGTTTAAATATTTTATAAAATTCTTCTTGTTTCATTACTGAATAATAACATCGTTTTTCAGTAAAAACTATTTTTTAACTTCTCTAGTATTCGAGTTAAATGATTCCGTAAAAGGAATAGGAACTATCACTGCATCCACTGGTTTATTTGAATATTTTTTTGGTAAATGTACTTTGTATTTTTTTCCAAAATTTCCAATTGGAAATCCATTAGAGCTTATATTTCCTTCAAACGGCACATACCCCATAGCAATATTAGTTCCTTTCTCAGGGTGGTACCAAGGAGATGTTATGTAACCAACTGGTTTACCGCCACTAGCGTTTGATATTAAATAAAAATCATTAGCATAATCCTCTATAGGCTTTCCACCAAGTTCCATTCCCACTAGCTGGAGTTTGTAAGGTTTCTCTCCATCTTTAATTTGTTGCTTCATTTTTTCTAAAGCTTCTTTGCCTACATAGTCAGTCTGTTTATTCCATTCACCTTTTCCAGATAAAGAAACTTGATACCCCAAGTTACATTGAAAAGGATTGTGTTCATGATCCATGTCTTGGCCCCACGAGAGTATCCCCGCTTGAATTCTTCTATGATGAGCTGGAGCTATGACCATTAATTTATGTTTTTTTCCTGCTTTAAGAACTGCATTCCACATGTCTTCAGCATATAAAGTTGCGTTCCTCAAATAAATTTCATATCCAGCTTCTCCAGAAAATCCTGACTGAGATATTACGCAGCTTCTTCCACCAACTTTTGCTTCTGCAAGACCATAAAATGGCATCTTATCTAAATCAACTTGATCTCCAATTAAATCTTTCATTAGAGATTTTGATTTTGGTCCTTGGATTTGAACTGGACATGCATCAATTTCGTCAATTTCTACTTTAAATCTTTTATCAGCGTTAACTCCTTGAAGATATAATCCAATGTCTGAGTCTGACAAACTAAACCAAAATTCATCATCTGCTACTCTCAATAAAACTGGGTCATTGAGGACTCCACCTTTATAATTACATAAAATCACGTATCTTCCTCGCATAGTTGAAATTTTTGTTGCATCTCTAGTAATTACATAATCAACAAATTTTTCTGCATCTGGCCCTTTAACTCTTATTTGTCTTTCAACAGCAACATTCCACATAGTTACGTGTTTTTTAATAGCTTGGTATTCAACCATTGCCCCACCTTTTTCAGGTCTTACGTAACCTCTTGGATGATAAATTCTATTATATACCGTGGCTCTCCAACAACCCGCTTGCATAGATAAATGCCAATAAGGAGATTTTCTTACTCGAGTTGAGATTAAAAGTTCTACTTTTGTGGGACCGCTTTGTCTTAAATTATATGGAACATTTCTATCAGATTGATCAACTGAAGTCTCATGTCTTACTTTACTATAATCAATTTTCTCGGGTTTGAAAGAAATTACCTTAAATTTTTTATTCTTTTTCATTTTTTTATTTTTTTTTATTTTTTTAGGCATAATTATTTTTTTCCAACCATTTGTTTGTTTCTTTTAATCCGCCAAAAGTATAAATATGGAAATTTTTTGTAGCAGATTTTAAATTATTAATTAAGTCGTTTGGGTCGTTAGGTTTTAACAAATCTACAGCTTTTGTAGCATTAGATTTAAGAAAATTAAGAGAATTTTTTGCTCCAACAATGCTAGCAAATTTTAATAAGCTACTAATTTTTAAAGGCCCAGTAATCCCTACATGTACTGGCAAAGTTTGTCGAGAAATAAAATTACTAATTGGTTTTGGATCTAAAAGCCACTGAGTAACAATGTAATCAGCAAATGGTATTTTATCTTTCATAGCTCTTTCTAAATCTGAGTCCGATATATCAGGGGACCCGTCTGGGTGTCCAGCAATTCCTATTTTCATCCCCTTAAATAATTCAGTTTGAAGTAATTGCAACGAGCAGTGGTAATCTCCAATTGGTTCAGACCCTCCTCCTATCACTAAAGCTTGTTTTACACCAAAATCTTTACACATTGATGTATACTCTTTTAATTCATCTAAATTTTTAATTGATCGCGCTGGGAAATGAGGAACTGGATTAAACCCATTTTGCACCAGCTCTTTTGCTTTATTAGCTACATCTCTAAAATCATTGCCTGGAAGCATTGTTATATAAACATCTTTAACCTTCGGCAAAACTGAGAGGTCTGTCTTCATAGTTATTTCTAATGAAAATTTCATATTTCTCGGGATATACCAATGTTACCTACTAGGTGTCCAGAGAAATCAATATAAGAATAGTTTGACTTTACCCCTTGTTAATAGTCAAATAATTATCAAAGGAAAATGAAAATACTGTGTATTTTATATGATGATCCAAAAGGGGGTATGCCTAAAAGCTACCCTTTATCAAGTCTACCCAAACTTGATAAATACCCTGATGGAATGACACTTCCTACTCCAAAAGGAATAGATTTTAACCCAGGTGAGTTGTTAGGATGTGTGTCAGGAGAACTAGGTTTAAGAAAATTTTTAGAATCTAATGGCCATACATTAGTTGTGACTTCAGATAAAGACGCCAAAGGATGTAAAGCAGATAAGGAATTAGTAGACGCTGATATTGTTATATCTCAGCCTTTTTGGCCTTATTACTTAACAAGAGAAAAAATAGAGTCAGCAAAAAAATTAAAAATGGCAATTACTGCGGGTATTGGGTCAGATCACGTAGATTTGCAAGCAGCCATGGATAATAAAATAGATGTTGTTGAAGTAACTTATTGTAACTCTAGATCAGTAGCAGAACACATTGTAATGATGATTTTATCGTTAGTTAGAGATTATCATAACCAACATGCTATCGTAAAAGCAGGTGGTTGGAATATTGCTGATGCTGTTCAAAGATCTTACGATGTCGAAGGAATGCACATTGGAACAGTTGCGGCCGGACGTATTGGTTTAGACGCTTTAAGAAAAATGAAACCATTTGATGTTCACCTACATTATTTCGATAGACACAAATTGCCGGATTCAGTTGAGAAAGAATTAAATCTTACATTTCACGACTCTGTAGAGTCTTTAGTTAAAGTTTGTGATGTTGTGACAATTAACTGTCCACTTCACCCTGAAACTGAAAATTTATTTGATGACAAATTAATTAGCAAAATGAAAAAGGGTGCGTATATCGTCAATACAGCAAGAGGAAAGATTTGTAATAGAGAAGCTATTGCTAAAGCTTTAAAGTCAGGTCAATTAAGTGGATATGCCGGGGACGTTTGGTTTCCTCAACCCGCACCTAACGACCATATATGGCGATCAATGCCTAATCACGGAATGACACCGCACACTTCTGGAACTTCTTTATCAGCTCAATACAGATACGCTGCGGGCGTTAGAGAAATCCTTGAATGTTTCTTCGATAAAAAACCAATAAGAGATCCTTATTTAATTGTTCAGAATGGTCAACTAGCAGGAATGGGTGCTCATTCTTATAGTAAAGGAAGTGCAACTGGTGGATCAGAAGAAGCAGCTAAATATAAAAAAAAATAGTCTAAAACAAACCTTCGATCTCACCTTTTTTATTTAACTTAATATTCTCTGCAGCTGGTACTCTTGGAAGTCCGGGCATAGTCATTATTGATCCGCAAACAACGACTAAAAATTCTGCTCCGCTAGATAATCTTACTTCTCTTACAGATAGCATATGACCAGATGGAGCCCCTTTTAGTTTAGGATCGGTAGAAAAGCTATATTGAGTTTTTGCAATACAAACTGGAAATTTTCCAAATCCAGCTTTCTCTATATTATAAACCTGTTCTTTGGTTTTTTCATCCAACTCAATTCCTTTTGCTTTATAAATTTCTTTTGCAATTATTTCAATTTTTTCTAAAATCGGAGTTTCATCAGAATATAAATATTTAAATTTAATTTTTTCGTTCTTCTTGCACAATTCAACTACATTATTAGCTAAATCTTTTGCTCCTTCTCCCCCGTTTGCCCAATGTTTGCATAGGCTGACTTTTACCCCAAATTTTGAACAATGATCTTGAATAATTTTAATTTCATTATCAGTATCAGTGATAAAATGATTAATTGCTACAACTACGTTTAAACCAAATTTCTTTATATTTTCTATATGTCTTTCAAGATTAGGTAATCCTTTTTTAAGTGCCTCAATGTTCTCATTTTTTAAATCCTCTTTATCTATTCCACCATGCATTTTTAAAGCTCTTATTGTTGCTACAAGAACTGCACAACTTGGTTTGATACCCGCTTTACGACACTTGATGTTTAAAAATTTTTCAGCTCCAAGATCAGCACCAAAACCTGCCTCAGTAACTACATACTCAGATAGTTTTAAAGCGGTTTTTGTTGCAAGAATTGAATTACATCCATGAGCAATATTTGCAAATGGTCCACCATGAATAATAGCTAAATTATTCTCAAGAGTTTGTACAATATTAGGCCGAACAGCTTCCTTAAGTAGCACTGTCATTGGACCTTGTGCTTTTAAATCTTTCGCGTATATAGGCTTTTTATCTTTTGAATACCCTATAGTAATATTACCAATTTTTTCCTCTAATTCTTGTATGCTATTAGATAAACAGAAAATCGCCATTACTTCTGAAGCAACAGTAATATCGAAGCTTTCACTTCTTGGGGTGTTTGTTTTTAGTTTTTCTAAGTTAATTTCTATTTTTCTAAGAGCGCGATCATTTAAATCTACAACTCGTTTCCAAACTACATTATTAGGGTCTATATTTAATTTATTTCCCCAGTAAATATGATTATCTATCAAAGCAGAAAGTAAATTGTGTGCGCAAGTAATTGCGTGAAAATCTCCAGTAAAATGTAAATTAATTTGTTCCATTGGTATCACTTGAGCATAGCCACCTCCCGCTGCTCCACCTTTCATTCCAAAAGAGGGTCCTAAACTAGGTTCTCGTAAACAAACTATTGATTGTTTGCCAATTTTATTTAGACCATCGTTCAATCCAACTGCGGTAGTTGTTTTTCCTTCCCCGGCTGGGGTTGGTGTTATTGCAGTTACTAAAATTAAATTGCTTTTTTTTTCTTTTAAAGAGTCAATATATTCTAAATTTAATTTTGCTATATGGCGTCCCATTGGACTAAAGTTGAAAGGATCGTCAGAAATGTTTGATCTTTTTAAAATTTCTTTAATTGGTTTGATATTTGCTGCTCTTGCTATTTCAATATCGGATTTTATTTTATTCATTAAATCCTTAATTTGTGGTGGCCTTGGTAAGAATCGCACTTACGACACATACCTTTTCAGGGTACTGCTCTACTACTGAGCTACAAGGCCTAAAATCTAAAAGTAATCCTACCTTTAGTTAAGTCATATGGAGTCATTTCTACCATCACATTATCTCCAGCCAGCACTCTTATTCTATTCTTTCTTAGTTTTCCAGCCGTATGGGCTAGTATTTCATGATTATTTTCAAGTTTCACTCTAAACATAGCATTAGGTAACAATTCTGTTACTTTTCCTTTAAATTCTAAAGTTTCTTGTTTTGCCAATTATAATTCCTTTAATTTTAATATCTTATATTCACAAATTATATTATTTTTAAATTTATATCTAAAGAACTATAATAAATAGAATATATCATCTTGACCGAGGGTATGAATTTCTAGAAAAAAAATTGAAAAATTGTAAAGCTCGTATTAAAAGAATCTAAAGTGAACGCTAAAAACCTAAAACTTATAGCCAGAACAGATGAGGACTTAAGAGTAATATCAGCACATTTACAAGACTCAATTGTAAGTACATCTAACATCGCAAATTTAAAAAAAAACAAATTACTCCTTATTCAATTAAATAGATTTATGTGGGAAGATGTTGAAAAGGGTGTCTTTAGAAAAAATAAGCGAATAAGAACAATATTAAAATTTGAAAACGTATTAGAGGTAAATTCTAAAAATATTGATCAAAAAAATAAAGATCAATTTTTAGACTTTCTCGCGATTGAATGTCAACAAACCTCAAATAAACATTTTGAAATGAAACTAATATTTT
>JAOOLP010000007.1 GCA_028408795.1 Candidatus Pelagibacter sp. | reverse complement strand
ATAATCTGAGGAGTAATTTCAGCGTATTTAATAGATTTCAACTCTTTTGTGAATGAATTTTTATTTTTTTCAAAAACTTTTTTTATTTCTTCTGCAGAGGGTTTTTCTTTTGAATAAAATTTATTTAGATCAATATATTTTACCTCTTTTATTTGATTTTCAAGATTAAATGTTTTCTCCACTAAAGAGTCAGGTATTACTATTCCACCAGACAAAGAACTTAAAAATTGTCTTCTTGACTCCTGTTTAGCAATATTACTTTCAAAAGATGGAGCTGTAATGCCGCTTGAGATAAGAAATTTTTCGTATTCAGTTCTCGAAAATTTTTTATCTTTAATAAATAAATTATCGTTTTTAATAATATCTCTTAATGAATTATCACTAACTGTGATACCAATTTTTTTAATTTCAATAGCCATCACTTTTCGTCCAATAAATTCAGATAATATTTCTTCAAGAAGATTTGTCTCAGCTAAACTTTTCATCTGTTCTTTGTTTAAGTTTAATTGATTAATGTATCTAACAAATTCTTGGGTACTAATTTTTTCCGAGTCAACTTTTGCTATTACATTCTGACTTCCACCTCTAAATACATCTCCCATACCCCAAAAAACAAAAGGTAAGATAATAATACCTACAAGTAATTTTAGAAAAAAAGATTTAGATAATTTTCCTATTGAAGTTGCCATTTTATTAATTTAATAAGTGTTAAAATTATACACCTATAGATCAAAATTTAAACTAAGGCAAATAATGAAGTATTTTATTGGAAATTGGAAAATGTTTGGTGTTCCTGGGTCTGTAAATATATTAGATAAAATCAATTTATTTTATTCAAAAGATAGAAATAGAAAAAAATATAGAGTAATTATTACCCCTCCATACACTTTACTAGAGACCTTTTCAAAAAAATTTAGAAATAAAATGATATCGATTGGATCTCAAAACTGTTATCACAAAGATCCGTACTCCTCTAATACCGCAGCGATAAGCTCATACATGATCAAAAAAGTTGGAGCAAAACTTACTTTAATCGGACATTCTGATAATAGGGCTGAAGGTGATACAAATGAAATTTTAAAAAATAAAGTTATTTTTTCTCTCAAAAATAATTTAAAAGTTGTTTTCTGTATTGGTGAAAATAAAAAACAAAAAAAAAATAAGCAAACACTTAATATTTTAAAAAAACAATTAACAAAAGTTTTAGAAAAAAAATTCAAAAGTAATAATTTTGTTATTGCGTATGAGCCGATATGGTCAATAGGCACAGGTAAAATTCCTAGTGAGGATGAATTGGTAAAAACTTCTTTGCATATTAAAAAAATATTAAAAAAAATATTTGGCAAGAAAATACCTCCGATAATTTATGGAGGTTCAGTGGATGGAAGTAACGTAAAAAAATTTAAAAATATTAAAGAAATCCATGGTTTTTTAGTTGGTGGTGCCTCAAAATCTTCTAAGAAATTTATTGATATAATAAAGAATTACTATAGATAGTCATTATGGAAAGTTTATTAATTGGAATTAATATAACCTTAGCAATCATACTTGTTATTTCTGTTTTACTTCAAAAGTCTGAAGGTGGAGCACTTGGCTTAGGTGTTTCACAAGATAATTTCACGTCAGTAAGAAGTGTAGGAAGTTTTCTAACAAAATTTACAGCAATAATAGCAACGCTGTTCATAATCTGTAGCATTGCAATTGTAGCTATCTCAAGAGATGAACTCCGTGAAACACAATCTGTTCTTGAGAAACAAGAAGAAGAGGACTCTAGTCTTCCACAAATTCCTCAGTCAAAATAAATTTAACTCTTTGTAAATTTAGATTAATAGAGTATAACATACTTCCATGGCGCGATATATTTTCGTAACTGGCGGCGTGGTTTCATCTTTAGGCAAAGGATTATCTTCGGCTTCTTTAGCTTATCTTTTACAATCAAGAGGTTATAAAGTTAGAATAAGAAAATTAGATCCTTACCTAAATGTAGATCCTGGAACAATGAGTCCATTTCAACATGGAGAAGTTTATGTAACTGATGATGGAGCTGAAACTGATTTGGATTTAGGGCACTATGAAAGATTTTCAGGAATTTCAGCAAAAAAATCAGATAATATTACTACAGGAAAAATTTACAATGATGTTTTAAAAAGAGAACGTCAGGGAAAATATTTAGGTAAAACTGTACAAGTTATTCCACATATCACCAATAGAATAAAGGAGTTTATTAAAAATGATGTAGCAAGAGAAGACTTTGTTATTTGTGAAATAGGAGGAACTGTAGGAGACATAGAAAGCCTTCCTTTTTTAGAGGCTATACGACAATTTTCTAATGAGCTAGGAAGAAAAAATACTTTATTTATTCATTTAACTTTAGTCCCATATATGAAGGCCTCAGACGAAATAAAAACCAAACCTACTCAACACTCGGTTAAAGAATTGAGAAGTATAGGTATCCAACCAGATATTATAATTTGTAGATCAGAGAGATCTATACCTTTAGACCAAAGAAAGAAAATTTCTTTATTTTGCAACGTTTCCATAGATGATGTTATTGAAACTGTTGATGTAAAAACTATTTATGAAGCACCTATAAGTTTTAACAAAGAGAAATTAGACGAAAGGGTATTAAAATTTTTTAAGATAAAATCGAAAAAGAAAGTCAATCTTAAACCGTGGAAAAAAATTACCCAATTAGTTTTAAATACAAAAAATAAAGTTAATATTGCAATTATTGGTAAATATGTAGAGTTGAAAGATGCATATAAATCCCTAGACGAAGCATTAACACATGGTGGTATAGCAAATAATCTGAAAGTTAACCTTTTAAGGATTGAATCTGATCATTTAAAACCAAGAGAAATAAATAATAAATTAAATGGTGTATCAGGAATTTTAATACCAGGAGGTTTTGGAAAAAGGGGTACAGAAGGAAAAATTGCAGCAATTAATTATGCTAGAAAAAACAAAATACCATTTTTAGGTATTTGTTTTGGGATGCAAATGGCTGTGATTGAATTTGCTAGAAATAAGTTAAATATTAAAAATGCAACATCAAGTGAGTTTGGTTCCTCAAAAGCTTCTGTAGTGGGTTTAATGAGCGAATGGTTGAAGGACGGTAAGCTGATGAAAGGTACTGATAAAGATTTAGGTGGAACTATGAGATTAGGAAGTTATGAGGCAAGACTTAAAAAAGACACAAAAATAAGTAAGATTTATAATTCCTTAAGGATTGAAGAAAGACACCGTCATAGATATGAAGTTAACATTAATTATAAAGAGGACTTTGAAAACAAAGGAATGATTTTTTCAGGTCTATCTCCAGATAATAAACTACCGGAAATTATAGAACTTAAAGACCACCCATGGTTTATAGGCGTTCAGTTTCATCCAGAATTTAAATCTAGACCTTTAACACCGCATCCTTTATTCTCATCATTTATAAAGGCTGCAAAAATAAATACAAAGAAATGACAAATCATAAAGTAAAGTGCTCCGATTTTGATATTGCAAACGATCAACCATTTACTCTTATTGCGGGTCCATGTCAGCTTGAAAATGAAGCTCATGCAATAAAAATTTCAACTGAACTAAAAAAAATTACATCTGAACTTGGAATTAATTTTATTTACAAAACTTCTTTTGATAAAGCTAATAGAACAAGCCTTAAAGGAAAAAGAGGTATTGGATTAGAAAAATCCTTATCTATTTTTGATAAAATTAAAAAAGAAGTAGGAGTGCCTGTTTTAACAGATGTACATACTGCTGAACAATGTTCGATTGTAGCTAAACATGTTGATGTTTTACAAATACCTGCGTTCCTATGTCGGCAAACTGACTTACTCATTGCTGCAGCAAAAACAGGAAAAATTATTAACGTTAAGAAAGGTCAATTTCTAGCTCCATGGGATATGGCTAATGTAATAAAAAAAATTGAAGATTCTGGAAATAAAAATATTTTAATCACAGAAAGAGGTGCAAGCTTTGGATATAATACTTTAGTATCAGACCTAAGGGCGTTACCTATAATGTCAAAATTTGGTTTTCCAATTGTTTTCGATGCTACACATTCCGTTCAACAACCTGGAGGAATGGGAGAAAAAAGTGGAGGTCAAAGGGAATTTGTTCCTCATCTATCTAGAGCTGCAATAGCTGTAGGTGTTGGTGCAATTTTTATTGAAACTCATGAGGATCCTGACAATGCTCCTTCTGATGGGCCAAATATGGTTCCATTAAATGAAATGAGAAATTTATTAAAAAAATTGTCAGACATTGATAAATTAATAAAGTGAAAAAATTTATTTTTATATTATTTTTTACATTTACCTTTGAAACAATCTCTAAAGCAGAAACTTGGAGCTGTATATATAATTTTAATAACGAGAGCAGGACTATGGAAATTACAAGAACTTCTAGCAAACAATTTAGCGTGATAAATGATGGAAAAGTAATTAAATCTAAAATCGATATTTTAAAAGAAACAAAGGATTACATCCATCTTTACACTGATTTTAATTCAGTACCAATGGCATACGTTAGAGTATTAGATAAGAATAAAAAAACATTTGTTATGGTTGGTTTAGAGTATCAAAAATCAACATCTATAATAGAAGGTAATTGCATAGTAAGATAATTATGAAAATAAAAAATGTAAAAGGCAGACAAGTCTTTGATAGTAGAGGAAATCCTACGGTAGAGGCAGAAGTTTTTTTAGATAATGGTATATCTGCATCAGCAATTTCACCTTCAGGAGCATCAACAGGGGCTTTTGAAGCTCATGAATTAAGAGATGAAGATGAAAATAATTTTTTAGGTAAAAGTGTTAAAAAAGCTATTGAAAATATAAATAAAAAAATTGTATTAAGTTTAAAGGGATTAGATCCAACAGATCAGTCTAAAATTGATAAAGTTTTATTGGATTTAGATGGAAGTGAGAATAAAAAGAATCTTGGGGCAAATGCAACTCTAGCTGTGTCTTTAGCTACTTCAAAATTAGCGGCTATATCAAATAAAAAACCTCTCTACAAAAACTTAGGAAAATCATTCTCTTTACCTAATCCCTTAATGAATATTATTAATGGAGGAGCACACGCGGACAATGATTTAAAAATCCAAGAATTTATGATTAGGCCGGACTCAGCAAAAAATTTTATGGACGCGATAGAAAAATGTTTTCTAGTTATTCATAATTTAAAAAGTCTTTTAAAATCAAAAAAGATGCTGACTAATGTCGGTGATGAAGGAGGTTTTGCTCCATCTATTAAAACTAATGAAGAAGCTCTTGAATTAATTGTTAGCGCCATTGAGAAATCAAAGTTAATACCTGGCAAAGATATTGTTATTTGTTTAGATGTAGCTGCAAACGAATTAATTAACAAAGAGGGCCAGTATTCAGTTCAATCAAGTAGTTTTAATCCTGTAAATAATGTTATTGATTATTATAAAAAATTAACTTCGATTTACCCTATTAAATCAATTGAGGATCCTTTCGCTGAGGAAGACTGGGAGTCGTGGAAAAAAATTACGACTGAAATTGGAAAAAATGTTCAAATAGTAGGTGATGATTTATTTGTAACAAATTCTAGAAGACTAAAAAAAGGTATTGATAGTAAATCTGCTAATAGTATTTTAGTTAAACCCAATCAAATTGGAACTTTATCAGAAACTTTAGAAGTAATTAAAATGGCCAAGCAAGCCAACTTTAAAACAATTATTTCTCATAGATCAGGAGACACAGAAGATACTTTTATTGCTGATTTAGCAGTAGCAACAGAATCATCTCAAATAAAAACAGGATCATTAGCTAGATCGGAAAGAGTGGCTAAATATAATAGGTTGCTGCGCATCGAGGAAGAACTTGGAAATTCAGCTAAAATGGCTAGTATATAAGTATGCGGCTAATAGAAAGTTTAAAAAAGAAAAAAATTATATTATTAAATATATTTCTAACAGTTTATGTAGGAACAAATTTAATAGGAGGTGAGAGAGGTTTAGTTTCTTATTTTGAAAAGAAAAAAGTTCAAAATCAACTGTCTTTAAAAGAACAAGAATTAAATCATGAAATTAATACTTTAAAGAAAAAGATTAATTTAATTACAAATAATGATTTAGACTTTTTAGATATGCTTTATAGAGAAAAGCTAAAATATGGCACAAAAAATGAAATTATTATCAAAATTAAATGAGTAAAATTAGACATCCAGAAAAAGTCAACAAACCTATAAATCCAATAAAAAAAAAACCTACGTGGATTAGATCCAAAATATTAGACTCAAAAATATTTTTTCAAACAAAGCAGGTAGTAAATCAAAACAACCTTGTTACAGTGTGCCAAGAGGCCAACTGTCCAAACATTACAGAATGTTGGAGTAAAAAACACGCAACATTTATGATAATGGGTGACACGTGCACAAGAGCTTGCGCTTTCTGTGATGTTAAGACAGGTAAACCTGACGGTCTAGATTTATTTGAACCAGCAAAAATATCTAATGCAGTACATAAATTAAAATTGAACCACGTTGTAATTACCTCGGTTGATAGAGATGATTTAAAAGATGGAGGGGCCTATCATTTTTATAATGTTGTAAAAAAAACAAGAGAAAAAAATCCTAACACTTCTATTGAAGTTTTAACTCCAGATTTTTTACGAAAAGGTGATGCCTACAAAAAAGTTCTTGAAGCAGATTTAGATGTTTTTAATCACAATATAGAGACAGTGCCTAGACTTTATACACAAGTTAGACCTGGTGCCAGGTACTTTGCATCTTTAGAGCTTTTAAAAAATGCAAAACTTTTTAAAGAAAAAATTTTTACAAAATCTGGAATAATGGTTGGTTTAGGTGAAAATAAGGATGAAATAATTCAAGTCATGGATGATCTAAGATCTGCTGAAGTAGATTTTATTACTATTGGACAATATTTACAGCCTTCACCCAAACATCATCCATTAGAAAAATACTATCACCCAGATGAATTTAAAGAATTAGAAGTCATTGCAAAGACTAAAGGTTTCTTGTTGGTTTCATCTTCTCCTTTAACAAGATCTTCATATCATGCTGATGAAGATTTTAGAAAGCTACAAAAAGCAAGGAGAAAAAAACTTGAATGTCATCAGCAAATATAAAAAAAATAATTCCCTGTAAAAAAGAGCAATTGATTGAAATGGTTCTTGATATAGAAAAATATCCAGAATTTGTACCTTGGTGCATTGAAGGTAAAGCATATGAAAAAAATGAAAGCAATGATTTAATTGTTTTTAAAGGAGATTTAAAAGTTGGAAAAAGTTTTTTAAATGAAACTTTTTCTAGTCATGTTAGTTATTATAAAGAAAAAGATAAAATTATAGTAACAAATTTAGACGGACCTCTTAAGCATTTAAAAAATGAGTGGAAATTCAAAGAAATAAACAATTCAACTCAATTAGATTTTTTTGTTGATTTTGAGTTGAAAAATCCAATTTTGAATGGAATAATGAAAAAATCTTTTGAGCTTGGTCTGAATAAAATAGCAAAAGCTTTTGAAGAAAGGGCAATAAGATTATATAAGTAATGTTTATAGTAACTTCTTTATTAATACTGTTTTTCTTATCATTTAAATTCTTATCTGATTACATTAAAAAAATTAGAACCGGAGATCCAAATGAAAGTGACTTAACGTATTGGATGTTCTCATATGATTTTAAATCATCAAATAAAGATTGGATTCCCGAAGATAAAGGATTAAGACAAAGAAAAAGAGCTAGAAATGCTTTAGTATTTGCACTTTATTTAAATGCTTTTTGCATTTTTTTGCTCTTAAATAGTTTTGCTGCTCACTTGTTAGAAGTTATTGTAAGTCCTCAATTTAGGTATCCAATTTAAATTATATTTGTTTTAAAATCAGATTAATAGTTTTTTTTACCGTAGCTTTTTGAATTGCATTTCTTCCTTGAATTTTAAATTGGTTTTTACTGACTACAATTTTTTTTCCATTTTTAACGCCAATATAAACAAGACCAACTGGTTTTTCTTTTGTACCACCTTTAGGTCCAGCAATTCCAGTTATTGAAACACATACTTTACTTTTGCTAATTTTACTTAAATTATTAACCATAGATAAACAACACTGAATACTTACAGCACCATGTTTTTGGATAATCTTTTTTGGTACTTTTAAAATACTTATTTTAGATTTATTAGAGTAGGTGACTAAACCCATTGAAAATACTTTAGAGGCACCACTTACTGAAGTTATAGCACCCGAAAGCAATCCCCCAGTACAAGACTCAGCTATAGCTAATTTAAGTTTTTTTCTTTTAAGCAGAGATACAATTTTTCTATTTATGCTCATATGAATAGTTTTGATTTAATTATCATAAATATAATTAAAGTTAATACAACATAAAGTCCCGCAATTACATCATCGATAACAACACCAAAACTATTTTTGAATTTTTTATCAAAGAAATTTATAGGAAATGGTTTTTTTATATCGAAAAATCTAAATAAAATAAAAATATATATATAAAATAAAATTGACTCATTATATTCCTTTGCTGTTCCATGCGCCACTTCATATATATAAATGGGTATTGATTGACCAATGACCTCATCAATAACTACTTCCTTTGGATCTTTGTTGGCGTTGTCTTTGATATAATTTGCAATTGCTACAAAAGAATAGAGAAATACAGCTATTAAGATTATCAAAATAACAGTGTTAGATAAATTTATAACATGGAATAAACTAAATAGAAATATTACAGTGATTAATGAAGTAATTGTTCCAGGAGCATACCTAATAGTTCCGATTCCAAAAAAAGTTACAAATAAAAAGTTTATAGTATTAATCATATTTGATTACTGAGGTAATTACTTCACAAGCAATAGCTTTTTCTTTTCCTATCACACCTAATTTTTCTGTTGTTTTGCCTTTTATATTAACTTGATTTTTTGAAATTTCACAAAGCTTAGCAATACTATTTATCATTTTATTTTTATATTTTTTAATTTTTGGGGTTTGAGTAATAATATTAATATCTATATTATTAATAAAATAACCTTTTGCTTTTATTTTTTTTATTACCTCTTTAAGTAATACTGTTGATCTTATATTCTTAAATTTTTTACTTTTATCAGAAAACATTTGACCAATATCTCCCATTTTACAAGCACCGAGTATTTCATCTGTTATCGAATGTAACACAGGATCTCCATCAGAATGACCAAGTGTTCCTAAAGGTGATTTAATTTTTAATCCTGCTAAATAAAGATTTCTTTTTGGAACAAGTCTATGAACATCAAAACCAATCCCGACACTTTGATTTGATTTATATATTTTCTTTAAAATTTGAAAATCTGATTGATCCGTAATTTTAAAATTACTTTTTTCACCATCTAAAAATTTCACTCCATCTAAGTTCATATATAATGAAATATCATCATCTTTATATTTTCTATAATTAGTTTGATGTAAATTATAAATTTCTTTAAAATTAAAAGCTTGCGGAGTTTGTGTAAGAAATAATTTATCTCTTTTCTTGCCTAAAATATACTCATTTAAGCTCGAGTCTATTTTTTGTTTTACAGCATCTTGTATTTTTATTTTTGGAATTACAGCTTTAGCATTTTTCATGTTTTTGATTATAGTATCAATTAACTTTAAGGAAAAATTTGGTCTCGCAACATCATGAATTAAAACTTTTGCTACTCCACCGATTTTATCGAGGTATTTTAAAGCATTGAAAGTAGACTCTTGTCTAGTTTTACCTCCTAAGATTGTTTTAATATTTTTGAGCTTAAGATTTTTAACTCTTTTTAAGTCTTTTTTATTATAAACAAGAATAATCTTTTTAATTTGTTTAAATTGTCTAGCTTTATCGACATTAATTTCCACTAATGATTTACCAGCAATTTTTTGATAAGGTTTGCCTACATTAGACCTAAATCTATGGCTATTACCAGCAGCTAGAATGATTAAACAAAAATTCATTGTATAAACTTATATTATATTTATATGAATATTTAAGACTTATTTAGAATGTTTAAAATTATAAAAAACTTTAATTGGATTATATTATCTTCATTTTTGTGTATTTTTATGGGGATTGTAACATTTTTAACCTTTATCAATGAAGGTTTTGTTCCCTTAACAGACCAGAATTTACAAATCTTATTAATTATTGATATTATTTTGTTGTTAACCTTTTTCTTCTTAATATTTAAGAATTTTTATCGATTTTATTCTACTGGCAAAAGAGTCAAAACTGGCCAACAAACAAATCTAAAATATATTTCAATATTTTCATTATTTACTCTTATTCCTTCACTATTAGTAGCAATATTTTCTTTATTTATTTTCAATTTTGGTATTCAAAATTATTTTGATAAACAAATTACTAATGCAGTAAATAATTCTTATGATGTGGCTAAAAATTATCTAGAAGAAAGCAAAGAAAGTGTTAAATCAGATGTAATATTAATGAGCGTTGGATTAAACAGGGCTTCTAGTTTTTATTATTCTAATCCAAATAGATTCAAACAAGTCATTAGCGCTGAAAAGATATTAAGAAAAATTGATGATGTATATTTAATTGATGGATTAGGAAATGTTTTAATGTCAAATGTAAGAGACATTACTGATGAGTTTATTGTTCCTTCGGATGAAGACTATGATCAAGTATTAGAGGGTAAACAGGTTTTTATTTCAAATAATCAAGAAAATAAAACTACAGTGATGACAAAACTTACTTCCCTTGTTGATACATACTTATATATTTCAAGAAATATAGATTCAGAAATATTAAAATATTTAAATGATACTGAAAAAGCAGTTAATTTTTATTATTCTGTAGAAAATAGTCAAACGGGAATAAAAGTAACATTTGCGATAATTTATATAATTGTAGTGACTTTGCTTTTATTTTTATCAACCTCAATAGCTATTACTTTTGCTTCTAGGCTTACCAAACCAATCGTTAACTTAATTGGGGCATCTGACGCAATAAGCAAAGGTGCATTAGATGTAAAAGTGCCTAATATTGAGGCAGATGAGGAGTTTAAACAACTTAATTCTAATTTTAATTTAATGATAGATAGACTAAAAAAACAACAAGATAGGTTACTAGCATCTGAAAGATATGAAGCCTGGGAAAGTGTGGCTAGAAAACTAGCACATGAAATTAAAAATCCCTTAACACCTATTCAGCTATCTATCGACCGTTTAAGAGAAAAATACTCATCTAAAATAAGTTCAGGAGGTGAAGATTTTGAAAAATATTTACAAACTATTAACAGACAAATCAAAGATATCGAAAATTTAGTTAATGAATTTTCTAGCTTTGCAAGAATGCCAAGACCTACTTTTAAAAAAATTAATATAATTGAAGTTATAAATAGAGCTATCGACTTGGTTAAATTGTCCTCAAAAAATGTAATTAATTTTAAGATAGATCAAAAAAAAATCATGATTAGTGGAGATGCCGAGCAATTAAACCGTGTATTTATTAATTTAATTAAAAACTCTGAAGAAGCATTTTTAGATTTAATTAAAAAAAACCCCGATTTTAAAGGTAAAATTGACATAGAAATTATTAGAAATAATGACTATATAGTGATTAAGATAACAGACAATGGCACAGGCATATCAGACACAAAAAAAGTAATGACGCCTTATTTTACAACTAAAGTTAAAGGTACTGGACTTGGACTGCCCATAGTAAACAAAATTATTAATGAACATTCGGGAGACTTTCTCATTAGGAATAAAAAGAAATCTTCTGGCACAATCATAGAAATTGTAATTCCAACTATAAATGCATAAAGATATATTAGTAATAGACGATAATCCAGATATACGATTTTTAATTTGCAATATATTAAAAGAGCAAAATTTCGCTGTCAGATCAGCTGCGAACTATGATCAAGCAGTATTAGAAATAAATAAGAAAATTCCGGATTTAGCAATAATAGATATTAAATTAGATAAAACAGATAAAGATGGTATTGATCTTTTAAAAATTATAATAAAAAAAAACAAACTTATTCCAGTAATAATGATATCGGGACATGCTACAGTCCAAATAGCTGTGGAGGCAATAAGATTAGGTGCATACGAATTTATAGAGAAACCTTTTTCTACAGAAAAAATATTGAATTATGTTAACAGAGCATTAGAAAATGCGAAACTAAAAAAAGAAAAAGACATAATTGAAAATAAATTATTTCATTCATTTGAATTGGTTGGAAAAAGCAATTCAATTACTAAAATAAAGAAAACAATTGAAAAACTATCGACTTCAGATAGTAGAATTTTGATATCTGGTCCTACTGGTTCAGGCAAGGAACTAGTGGCTAGAAAAATACATAAAAATTCTGCGAGATCTAAAGAGCCTTTCATTATTCTAAACGCGGCTCTTTTAAAAGAAAATACATATGAAAAAGAACTTTTTGGACAAGAATTTAAAGATGGAAATGTTTCTTTTGGTGCTTTGGAAAGGGCAAACAAGGGAACTCTCTTAATAGATGAAGTCTCCGAAATTCCTTTTGAAACACAAGCGAATGTACTTAGAGTTTTAATTGATCAAAAGTTTAAAAGACTTAATGGTTCAAAAGATATAAGTGTCAATATAAGATTAATATCTTCTACTTCAAAAAATTTAAAAGAATTAGTTGAGTTTGGTAAATTCAGAGAAGATTTGTTTCATAGACTTAACGTGGTTCCAATAGAATTAACATCTTTAAGTTCTAGAACAGAGGATATACCTTTATTAGTAGAATATTTTAAAGAAAAACTTTCAGAAATTAACGGAGTTCAACAGCCTAAAATCGATATTAAAAATGATAATTTATATACCTATAACTGGCCGGGAAATGTTAGAGAACTAAGAAATTTAGTTGAGAGAGTTACAATTTTATCAGCTAATGAAAGCAAAGAAAATATTAATAAACTAATGAATGATATTTTATCTTCTTCTTCTTTAGATACTGACAAGTCTCTTTTAGAAAAATCATTTGCCTCTCCTTTAAAAGAGGCGAGAGAACATTTTGAAAAAGAATATTTAATAAATCAATTAAAAAGAAATCATGGTAATATTTCTAGAACAGCAGATTTTATTGGTATGGAAAGATCTGCATTACATAGAAAGTTAAAATTGCTAGGTATCAAAGGCATTAATTAAAATGAATATAATAATATGTGGAGCCGGGAAAGTCGGTTTCTCGATAAGTAAACAGTTGTCAGCCCAAGGACATTCAGTGACAGTTATAGATCAATCTTCAGAGGATATAAAAAAAATTAATGATACTCAGGATGTAAAAGGTATTGTAGGGAGAGCAACTTTGCCCAGTGTTTTAGAGAATGCAGGCGGTGAAAAAGCTGATATGGTTATTGCAGTTACTCGTAATGACGAAACAAACATGATTGTTTGTCAATTGGCTAGCACACTTTTTAATATTTCAAAAAAAATTGCTCGTATAAGAACAAAAGATTTTCTAGAGGGTAAATGGGGAAAACTCTTTAATAAATCCAATATTCCTATAGATGTAATTATTTCACCAGAACTTGAAGTTGCTAAATCTTTGTTTAGAAGATTAGAAGCACCAGGTGCTTTAGATAATGTTCCTTTTGCAAATGACAAAGTAAAGATGTTAGAGATTTCAATTGAAAAAAATTGTCCTATAAAGGATATACCTCTTAAAGATTTAACAAAAAAATTTCCTAATTTTAAAGCCAATATTCTTGGTGCACTAAGAAAGGAAAAATTTATTTATTTAAAGAAAAATGATACTTTGCAAGTAGGCGATAATATTTATTTAGTTGTAAGCAGTAATCAATTAAATGAAATTTTAAAAGCGTTTGGTCATGAAGAGAAGGTTTCCAAGAATATCTTAATAATTGGTGGCGGAAATATAGGTTTAAATTTAGCAAAAATGTTAGAAACTAATTTTGAAGAAGTCAGGATAAAGATTATTGAAAAAGATAAAAAAAGAGCTGAGGAAATCGTTGGAGAACTTTCTTCTTCCATGGTCATTAATGGCGATGCTTTAGACGAAGAGATATTAAAGGAGGCTAATCTTGAAGACTCAGAAACGGTTTTGGCACTTACAAATGATGATGAAAATAACATGATGGCTTGTGTGTTGGCTGAAAAAACTGGTTTAAAAAAAAGAACAATCGCGATAGTAAACAAAACAAACTACAATTTGTTACAAGACTCATTGAATATTGATGACCTAGTTGATCCAAGAATGACAACAGTTTCAAGAATAATGGAACATGTTCATAGAGGAACCATAGGAACTGTTTACTCACTTTTGGATGGAGAGTATGAATTTATAGAGGCAAAAATTTTAGAAAAATCTGAATTGTTAAATAAGAAAATAAGAGACTCTAATTTACCTGAAGATATTAGAATAGGGGCTATTGTTAGAAAAAATGAAGTAATAATTCCAAGATCAAGTTTTGTTTTTGAAAAAGATGATCTAGTTGTTTTTCTAGCTAAAAGAGAACAGTTAAAAGAGGTTGAAAGCATATTTAGTGTTAGTTCCATTTAATAATGAATTTTAAAGGAATAAGTTATTACTTAGGTTTGTTTTGTTTTCCTATAAGTATTTTAGCTTTTGTTAATATTCTTTATTCATCTTATTTTGATTATTTCTTAAGTATCAATTCTTATATAACGACTCTTACTATTTCATTACTGGCTGGATGCTTTCTTTTCTATGTTGGTAAAAAATCATCAAAAAGAATTAATTTTATTGAGCAACTAATCTTAGTAATACTTGTATATTTAGTTAGTTCATTTTTAATAGCGATACCTTTTTATCTTGGAAATTATCAAGTAACATTTATCAATTCTTTTTTTGAGTCTGTTTCAGGTTTGACAGGAACTGGATTTTCAACTTTTGACAATATTAAATATCTTGATCCAACATTAATAATTTGGCGCTCATCGTCACAATGGATAGGTGGTTTATATTTTTTATTTTTCTTAATACTTATTTTTTCGAATAAACAATTTAAATACAAAATGAACGAGTTAACATACTCGGGTGATGGCAGTATTAATAGTGAAAATAATATTAAAAATCTTTTATTCAAAATTTTCATTTTTTATTTGATTTTAAGTTTTATAATTTTTTTGTTTTTAAATATTACAGAAGTTAGAATGTTTAATTCTCTAAATTTAAGCATGACTTTGGTTTCGGCAGGAGGATTTTTGCCAACAAACTCATTAGAAAATATTATAAACACAAATCCAAAAAAAATTGTCTTTATTTTATCATTACTTATTTCACTGCTAAATTTTTTTTTAATTTTGAATATATTCGAAAAAAAATACTTGAAAGAGAACATAAAGAAGATTTTTATCTTATTATTTTGTCTTTTGTTTTTGTTTTATTAGTTTATTTTAATGATTACAGTGGACTTGATATAATTATTAGTGTTTTGAGCAGTTTAAGTAATTCAGGACTATCTCTATTAAATTCTAATAATAATCTAAGTTTATATTTTTTATTAATAACTGTTTTAGGTGGATCTTTAATTTCAAACTCTTCAGGTATCAAATTAATGAGAATTTATATTTTACTTAAAACTTCATCGTTAGAAATGATAAAACTCATAAGTCCAAATACAATTCTTAATAAAAATATATTTAACACTGAAAAAAAAATAACAGATGAAAGTATTAAGATTTCTTTTCTTGTATTTATATCTTTTTTTATAAGTTTATTTATTTTATCAGGGATTTTAACAGTAGATGATATCAATTTCGAAAAATCATTTAAGTTATCTATACTTACTATTACTAATACCACCTCATCAGCTATGTATGGCATTAATGAAATAAATTTTGCAAATTTACTAACATTCTCAAAGTTGAGTATAATTCTTTTTATGATAATTGGAAAAATTGAGTTAATATCAATTTTTTTAATTATCAAAAAGATATTTTTTAAAAACTAATATGTCTAAAATTGTAATTATTGGTGCTGGCGCTATGGGATCTGCTTTTTCATTTCCATGCGTAGATAACAATCACGATACAAGTATTATAGGAACTCATTTAGAAAATAAGTTTATAGAAAAAATAAAAAATAATAATAATTTACATCCTGCTTTAAACGTTCATATTCCTGAAAGTATCAAGATTCTTAAGTTTGATAAGTTTAAAGAGTTATTTAAATTAAATGTTGATTTAATTGTTTTAGGAATTAGTTCAAAGGGAATTGAGTGGGTTTCAGAACAATTAAAAACAATTGCTAAGAATAACAATTTACCAAATATTTTAATGCTTACCAAAGGACTGAGTATTTACGAAAATAAGTATGAATTATTAGTAGATAAACTTAAAAGATTATTAAAATCAAAAGGCATTAATAATGTTAACATTTCAGCAGTCGGAGGTCCTTGTTTGGCTGCAGGTTTGGCAAATAGAATTCATAGTAGTGTAGTTATTGCAAACGAAGATATCAAAACTGCTTCTAAAATTTCTGATATGTTTAGAACTAGTTATTATCATACTACCTCATCAGATGATCTCAATGGAGTTGAGGTGGCAGCAGCAATTAAAAATATTTTTTCTATGGCCGTAGGGGCAGCTAAAGGTTTGAGCAGTAATAATGCTTCCGATGAAATCCGAGAAAAAAATTATTTAAACACCGCTTCAGCACTAATTAAACAGTCAATTCATGAAATGGAAATATTCGTTGAGCACCTTAATGGAAAAAAAGAAACAGTAAAAGGTCTTGCAGGTTTAGGAGATCTTTATGTAAGCTCTGGAGGAGGAAGAAATGCGAAGATGGGTTCATTTATTGGAGAAGGACTAATTTTTTCTGAAGCAAAAAAAACGAAAATGCAAAATGTAACTGTAGAGGGAGCAGATCTAGCATTTGAAATTGCAAAAAAAATAAACGAAGACTTTGATGAAAAAAAATTACCTTTAATGCTAGCTATGATTAATGCAATTGCAAAAGATAAAAAACTTGAACTTAATTGGGAATTATTCCGATGAAAAAATTTGTATTAGTTTTTTTATTATTATTTATCCACTCCCAAGTATTAGCTAATGAAAACGAAAACTCAAAAGATACTACTAGCATTTCTGATCAGCTCAAAACTTTACAGGATCTTTATAAGTCAGGCGTTTTAAGTGGATATGAATATGAAAAAGCAAAGAAAAAAATTTTAAATAAATGATATGAAAAAATTCATAATTTCTATTGATGCAGGAACTACTTCCAATAGATCGATTTTATTCGATTTAAAAGGCAAACCTGTTTTTTCATCTCAAAAAGAATTCACTCAATATTTTCCTAAGAGTGGATGGGTAGAGCATGACCCACATGAAATTTGGAAGACAACTATTAAAACATTAAAAGATGTAATTGCTAAAGCTAAAAAATTAAGAGGAAAGATTTTAAGCATTGGAATAACTAATCAAAGAGAAACAACAGTTCTATGGGACAACAAAACAGGAAAACCCGTTTATAGAGCAATAGTTTGGCAAGATAGAAGACAAGAAGAGTTTTGTAAGAAATTAAGGAAACAAAACAAAGATACAATGATTTTTAATAAGACTGGTTTATTAATTGACTCATATTTTTCTGGGACAAAAATAAAATGGATATTAGACAATGTCCCTAAAGCAAGAAAATTAATGAACAAAAAACAATTGTTGTTTGGAACAGTTGATAGTTTTTTAATTTGGAAACTCACTAAGGGTAAAGTCCATGCCACTGATGCTACCAATGCTAGCCGGACAATGATTTATAATATTTCATCAAATAAGTGGGATGATACAATTTTAAAATTGCTTAAGATAAAAAAACATATTCTTCCAGAAGTCAAAGATTGCGCAGATGATTATGGTCAAACACATTCTTCAATTACAGGTGTATCGATACCAATAAATGGTGTAGTTGGCGATCAACAATCAGCAACTATAGGACAATGTTGTTTTGAACCAGGCTCTTTAAAAAGCACATATGGAACTGGAGCATTCGTTCTACTAAATACGGGAAACAAAAAAATATATTCTAAAAATAGATTGTTGACTACAATTGCATACAGAATTAATGGCAAAACAACTTACGCGATGGAGGGTTCAATTTTTATAGCAGGCGCAGGTGTGCAATGGTTAAGAGATAGAATGAAATTTTTTAAAAAAGCACCTGAAACAGAAAAAATAATAAAACAATTAAAAGATAATAACGGCATCTATTTAGTGCCTGCTTTTACTGGTCTTGGAGCTCCACATTGGAATGCTAATTCTAGAGGTGTATTAAGTGGAATAACAAGAGATACAAGTCCTGAAGAGATAGTCAGAGCCACAGTAGAAGCAGTTGCTTATCAAACATACGATTTATTTGAAGCAATGAAGCATGATGGATTGAGACCAAGGATAGTAAAGGTTGATGGAGGCATGGTAATGAATAATTGGTTCTCACAATTTTTGTCGGATGTGGTTAATGTAAAAGTTCTTAGACCAAAAGTTCAAGAAACAACTGCTGCTGGGGCAGCTTTTATGGCTGGCCTTAAAATTGGTGTATATAAATCTTTAAATGATATTTCTAAAAACTGGCATATAGATAGAAAATTTTCTCCAAAAATGAATTCTAATAAAAGAAATCTCTTAATTAAAGGCTGGTCAACTGCAATTAAAAGAACATTAATTAATTAAATCAATCACTGGTTGAATTAGCCAAAGAAACATCTGTACAATTTTGCGAGATTTTGTTTCAATTAAATAAAACAATAAACAACAACGGGGGAATTAATGTTTAAAACATTGAAAACTATAATAGCTGTTGCTGTTTCATTTTCCATACTTACTATTTCTAATGCTTTTGCAGACGGTCACATGGCTGCAATTAAGAAATGGTCTGATGGTGAGTTTAGTCTTTCAACTCTTTCATCAAAAGAGAGAGAAAAAGAACTACAATGGTTTCACGATGCTGCAAAGCCATTCAAAGGAATGTCTATTAAAGTATTGTCAGAAACTATTCCAACTCACGAGTATGAATCAAAAGTTTTAACTAAAGCTTTTGAGGAGATAACTGGGATTAAAGTAAATCACCAGTTACTTGGAGAAGGTGATGTAGTAATGGCGGTTCAAACACAAATGCAAACTAACGTAAGTATTTACGACGCTTATATCAATGACTCAGATTTGATAGGTACTCACGCTAGAATGCAACAAGCTGTTAACTTAACGAAATGGATGGCTGGAGAAGGTAAAGATGTTACTTTACCAACTTTAGACTTAAATGATTTCATAGGTAAACAGTTTACTACAGGTCCAGATGGCGACTTATACCAAATGCCTGACCAACAATTTGCTAACCTTTATTGGTTTAGAAAAGATTGGTTTGACAGACCTGAAATCAAAAAAGGTTTTAAAGCCAAATACGGTTACGATTTAGGTGTACCATTAAATTGGTCTGCTTATGAAGACATCGCTAAATATTTCTCAGAAGATGTGAAGAATATTGACGGTGTAAGAATATACGGTCACATGGACTACGGCAAAAGAGCTCCTGACTTAGGTTGGAGAATGACTGACGCGTGGTTATCAATGGCTGGAGCAGGTGATGTTGGAAAACCTAATGGAATACCAGTGGACGAGTGGGGAATAAGAATGGAAAAAGGTTCTTGTAACCCTGTTGGAGCTTCAGTAACAAGAGGCGGAGCTGCTAACGGTCCAGCTGCTGTATACGCAATCAGAAAATGGGATGAGTGGTTAAGAAACTACGCACCTCCAGGTGCCGCGGCTATGGACTTCTATCAGTCTCTACCGTCACTATCTTCTGGAAACGTTGCTCAGCAAATTTTCTGGTACACAGCGTTCACAGCTTCTTTAGTAGGAAAAAATCCTAATAATAAAGTTGTTGACTCTAAAGGAATGCCTTTATGGAGAATGGGTCCATCACCAAAAGGACCTTATTGGGAAGAAGGTATGAAGCTTGGATATCAAGATGCTGGATCATGGACTTTATTTAAGTCTACACCAGTCAAAAATAGAAAAGCTGCATGGTTGTACGCTCAATTCGTTGTATCAAAAACAGTAGACCTTAAGAAAAGTCACGTTGGTTTAACTATCATCAGAGATAGTTCAATAGACCACAAATCTTTCACAGAAAGAGCACCAGCACTTGGTGGACTTGTTGAGTTCTACAGATCAAACAACAGAAATATTTGGTCACCAACAGGTGTTAACGTTCCGGATTATCCGAAACTTGCACAAATCTGGTGGCAACAAATTGGAGATGTAAACTCAGGTGCGTTTACTCCACAACAAGCTATGGATCGTCTTGCAGAAGAGATGGACTTAGTTATGTCTCGTATGGAAGCTGCTGACAAAGGTAGCAATGCATACGGTGGATGTGGACCAAGACTTAATAAACCAAGAGAAGCTTCTTATTGGTTGAATAAGAAAGGTTCACCAAAAGCTAAACGTAATGAGAAACCTCAAGGGAAAACTGTTCCATACGCGAAAGCTTGGAAATAGTAAGAGGTTAATCTAAATTGAAAAGGGGGCACTAGCTGCCCCCTTTTTTTAAAACAAAATTTTAAATTATGAGTCTAGAATTAAAAAATGTAGAAAAAAAAGTTGGAATAGACACTCATATTCATCCTACGAGTCTTAAATTAGCAAAAAATACAATAAACGTACTTCTTGGTTCAACATTAGCTGGTAAAACAACACTAATGCAAATAATGGCTGGATTGGACAAACCTACTTCAGGTGAGATCTGGTTTAATAGTGAAAATGTTACAGGAATGAAGGTTCAAAAAAGAAATTGTTCGATGGTTTATCAGCAATTTATAAATTATCCAAATTACACAGTTTATGAAAATATTGCATCTCCATTAGCGATAACAGGTGTTAAAGATGAGGAAATTAAACAAAGAGTTGGGAAGGTGGCCGAGCTTTTAAAACTATCAGCAATGCTTAATAAAAAACCCGATGAACTATCAGGTGGACAACAACAAAGGACAGCTTTGGCGAGGGCTTTAGTCAAAGACTCTGATTTAATCTTATTAGACGAGCCTTTAGCAAACCTAGATTTTAAATTAAGAGAAGAATTAAGAGAAGAATTACCAAAACTGTTTGAAGATAGGGATTGTATAGTTGTTTATGCAACTACAGAACCATCTGATGCGTTAATGATAGGTGGTAATACTGCAACCTTGCTAGAAGGTAGAGTCATTCAGTATGGAAAAACTTTAGAAGTTTATAATAAACCTGAAAATTTAATTTCAGCTAAAGTTTTTAGCGATCCTCCAATGAATATAGCTGAGATTACTAAAAATGGAGATAATTGTAAATTCACAGATAATGATGTTCAATGGAAATCATCAGCAAAAATCAAAGATGGCACTTATAAAATAGGTATAAGACCTCATAATATTACTACTTACAAAGAAGGAAATAACTCAGTCGAAATTAAAGGCAAAGTTCAAATATCTGAACTTAGTGGATCAGAAAGCTTAATACACTTTACTAACGGAAATTTAAATTGGGTTTCATTGTCTAATGGTACTCAACAGAAAAATGTTGGAGAAGATACTAAACTATACATGAACACAGATGAGTTTTTATATTTTGATCAGAATAACAGATTGGTAAATAATGGCTAAAATTACATTAAAAGACCTTAGTCATAGTTATTTAGAAAAACAGAATAACGATTCTGATTGGGCTTTAAGAGATGTAAATATTGATTGGAAAGATGGAGGTGCTTACGCATTATTAGGTCCATCTGGTTGTGGAAAGACAACTTTATTAAATATTGTTTCAGGCTTATTAAAACCAACAAAGGGCAGTGTTTTATTTGATGATAAAGATATGACATCACTTAACCCTGTTGAAAGAGATATTGCTCAAATATTTCAGTTCCCAGTTATTTATGACACCATGTCTGTATATGACAACTTAGCTTTCCCACTTAAAAATAGAGGTCTTTCAGATACTGAAGTTGAATCAAAAGTTAAAGAAATTGCTGAAATGCTTGAATTGACATCTACATTAAATAATAGAGCATCAGGTTTAACAGCCGATGGGAAACAAAAAATCTCATTAGGCAGAGGACTTGTTAGATCAGACGTAAACGTAATTATGTTTGATGAACCATTAACTGTTATAGATCCACATTTAAAGTGGGTTTTAAGATCTAAATTAAAAGAACTTCATCAAAAAATTAATCGTACTATGATTTATGTAACACACGATCAAACAGAAGCCTTAACTTTTGCAGATCAAGTTGTAGTCATGCATGAAGCTCAAATCGTCCAAACTGGAACACCCGTTGAATTATTTGAGAAACCCAAACATACTTTTGTAGGACATTTTATTGGTTCGCCTGGAATGAATATACTTCCTTGTGAAATTAAAAATGACGAAATAAATTTCAGTGGTCAAAAAATAAAAAGTCATAAAGCCATAAAAAACTCAAATTTTAGAAAAACTCAAATAGGCATTAGACCTGAATTTATAAATTTTTCAAATGACGGAATTCCAGTTAAAATCAAAAGAGTAAGTAATACTGGAAGACATAAAATTGTTGATACAGAATGTAATGGAGGAAACATCAAAATATTATCTAACGCCTCTACTGAAATTCCAAGCGGAAGCGCTCATATAACTTTCAATCAAAAATATACTTATGTTTATGGAGATAACTGGATTATAGAATAATGAATAAAACTATTAATCAAAAAGCTTGGTATTTTGTAATTCCCGTATTCGTTCTAGTTGCATTTAATGCAGCTATTCCTTTAATGACAGTAGTAAATTATTCATTTCAAGAAACTTTTGGAAACAACGTATTTGCATGGGAAGGCACAAGATGGTTTAAACAAATTCTGTTATCCGAAAGATTTCATGCGTCATTAGGAAGACAATTTGCTTTTACTTTTATAATACTTCTAATTCAAATACCTCTAGGTATTGCAATTGCTTTAACGATGCCAAAAAAAGGTTTGGGAGTACCAGTTTGTTTAATCTTAATGTCTATGCCACTTCTTATTCCCTGGAATGTTGTTGGCGCTATGTGGAATATCTTTGCACTTCCAGATATTGGTTTTCTTGGTCATTCATTAAACGCAATGGGTTTTGATTATAACTTTACACAACAACCTGGTGATGCATGGTTCACGACTATTTTAATGGATGTTTGGCACTGGACTTCTTTAGTTGTCCTTTTATCTTATGCAGGTCTTAACTCAATTCAGCCTGCGTACTATCAAGCTGCAGAAATTGATGGTGCTAGCAGATGGGCAACCTTCAGATATATCGAATTACCAAAAATGAAAAAGGTTTTAACTTTAGCAATTTTATTAAGATTTATGGATAGCTTTATGATTTACACTGAACCATTTGTTTTAACAGGAGGAGGGCCAGGAAATACTACAGCATTTTTATCTATTGACTTAGTTAAAATGGCTTTGGGTCAATTTGATTTAGGACCAGCAGCTGCGATGTCACTAATATATTTCTTTATCGTACTTTTAGTTTGTTGGGTATTTTATAATTTAATGATGAAAAATGAGGCGCAGTCATGAAAAAATATAAATGGTTAGTACCTACATTATATATAATTTTTTTAATGCTACCAATCTATTGGTTAATTAATATGTCATTTAAAACTACTACTGAAATCATAAATACATATTCTTTATGGCCGCAAAAGTTCACAACAGAAAATTATGTAAAAATTTTTACAGATAGCACATGGTATATGGGTTACGTTAATTCAATTACCTATACCGTATTCAACACTGTAATTTCTGTTGCTGCAGCTTTACCAGCAGCTTACGCTTTTTCTAGATATAAATTTTTAGGTGACAAGCATTTGTTCTTTTGGTTGTTAACAAATAGAATGGCTCCACCAGCAGTTTTTGCTTTGCCATTTTTTCAATTTTATTCGTCTGTAAACTTGTTTGATACTCATATAGCTGTAGCGTTGTCTCACTGCTTGTTTAATATTCCTCTTGCAGTTTGGATATTAGAAGGATTTATGTCTGCTGTTCCTAAAGAATTAGATGAAACAGCTTATGTAGATGGGTATTCTTTTGGTAGGTTTTTCTTCAAAATATTTGTTCCGACTATTGCAGCTGGAATAGGTATAACTATGTTTTTCTGCTTTATGTTCTCATGGGTAGAGCTTTTATTAGCTAAAACACTAACAGCTACAGCCGCAAAACCAATAGCGGCTACCATGACAAGAACAGCTAGTACCTCAGGCTATGAGCTTGGTTTATTAGCTGCAGCAGGAACTTTAACAATAATTCCAGGAGCAATTGTAATTTATTTTGTTAAAAACTATATTGCTAAAGGATTTGCGATGGGAAGGGTTTAATGTTTACAAAATTATATGCAGCCACATGGGGTGACGTTGGTAAAGCAAAAGAAAAAGGTTTTTTTGATTTTGATTTATTTTCATGGATGGCTTGGACTTGGCAAACAGCAGCTTTTTTCATTTTTATAGCTTTATGCATAACAGTAATGCTTATCTGGGAAAAAAAAGTACCTGGTGGATCACCAAGGAAAGGTATTTTAGGTTTAGATACAACTAGAGGTGATAGACTGTTTGTATCTTTGTTAGGCAGTGCGTTTATTCACTTAGCCTGGTTGGGTCTAGTCGGGAGCCTATTGTGGATAGCATCGATTATTTGTGTTGCTTATTTTATTGTTGTATTTAAATACGTATAACAGATGGTCAAAGTAGGAATTAATGGTTTTGGTAGAATAGGGCGGCTTATTTTAAGAGCTTTATTAGAAAATTATAAAGGTAAAATTCAAGTAGTTGGCATTAATGATCTTGGTTCCATAGAAGCTAACGCTCATCTTATAAAATTTGATAGTACACATGGCACATTAAATCATGATGTAAAAACAACCAAAGATGGTTTCCAGATAGGAGATCAAAATATTAAAGTTTTTGCTGAAAGAGATCCAGCCAAATTACCTTGGGGGAAAATAGGGGCAGATGTGGTTTTAGAGTGTACAGGTTTCTTTTTAGATAAAAAATCAGCTGGTAAACACATAGATGCTGGAGCAAAGAAAGTGATTATCTCTGCGCCTGCCAAAGAAGTTGATTTTACAGTAGTTCAAGGAGTAAACAGCAAAGATTTAAAAAAAGAACATAATATAATTTCAAATGGATCTTGCACTACCAATTGTCTTGCACCAGTAGCTATGGTTTTAGAAAATACTTTTGGTATTGAATATGGGTATATGACTACTATTCATAGTTACACAGGAGATCAAAAACTTTTAGACACACTGCATAAAGACTTGAGAAGAGCAAGAGCATCAGGAGATGCTATGATACCAACCTCTACTGGAGCAGCTAAAGCAATGAGTTTAGTGTTGCCAAGTTTAAAAGGAAAACTCGATGGAACAGCAATAAGAGTGCCAACACCAAACGTTTCTTTAATTGATCTCACATTTGTGCCGAAAAAAGAAGTAACTTTTGAGAGCATCAACGAAGCTATGAGCAATGCAGCAAAGGGACCTTTAAAAGGAATATTAGCAACTAATTCTGCTCCATTGGTCTCTAAAGATTTTAATCATAATCCACATAGTTCAATTTTCGATTTAACACAAACCCAGGTTATTAAAGGTAAATTTAGTAGAGTGCTTTCTTGGTATGATAATGAATGGGGCTTTTCTAATCGTATGTGTGATACAGCAATTCAAATCGCTGGATTAATTTAGAAAAAACTTTAAAATTAATCTAAATGTTAACAGTTGTAATTCCATCTTTCTATAGCTCAAAAATGATAGAAGAAAGAATTGCTGAGATAGGTAAAAGAATTCCAATAATAATTATTGAAAATTCCAAAGACTTAGATTTTAAAAATAAAATTGAAAATGAATTTGACAATGTAAAAGTGATCATACCGAGTGAAAATCTAGGTTTTGGGAAGGCAGTTAATATTGGAATTAAAGAAGCAAAAACAAAGATGGTGTTTCTCACACAACCTGATGTAAAACTTATTGATAATTGTATTGAAAAATTATTAATCTGTATTAAGGAATTTAAAGATTTTTCAGTACTCACACCTTATGACAAAAATGATGAATATTTCAAAAATTATGAAGTTTATAAAAAATATGAAAAAATTAATTTTAAAAATCAATTTCATTTAAAAGAAGTCGATTATGTGGATTTAACCTGGTTAATTAATAAAGATAAATTTGATGAAGATGATTATTGGGATGAAAATATTTTTTTATATTTTGAGGCTAAAGATTTTGCCAAAAGATTGAAAGATAAAAATAAAAAGATTTTTGTGTCTAAAGCAATAAATACTTACCATATAGGGGCTTCTTCCCATGATATGAAATTAGATTACTACTCTAAAATTAACAGAAATTGGCATTATAATTGGAGTAGATTTTATTTTAATAAAAAACATTTTGGTGTTTTTTACGCTTATCAAAAGGGAATAAGCTTATTATTTAAAACAATATTCCGTCTATTAAAAAGTTTATGTATGATGAAAATTAATGACTTAAAGTTTATACTTCCTGAACTACAAGGTTTATTTGCTTCAATGATAAATAGAAAGTCCTATTATAGACCGTATGAGAAAGTTAATTTTTTTAAATAGATCTTAAGATTTATTTATTGCTTTTTCTGCTTCTTCAATTAATTTTAATGTATTTTGTGGAATACTATCTTTTTGATTTTTAATAGGTTTATCATCAATAATTATAACTTTTTTGGTTTTTTTATCTTGTAACTCTTCCACAGCGTTAAGTATTTCGTCAATACTATAATGATCTTTCATAATACGTTACTTTTTTTAATTTAAATGATATATTAAAGTTTATTATGAAACAATTAAATAAAAAAAAAACTAAGATTGAATATTATGCAGACAAACTTGCTAATGCTTTTTTAAAAAATAAAGTTATTGCCCCTATACCTTCTATTTATTCGAAAAAAATGAGTCAAGCTAAGTTATTCAAAGATATTTGTGAAAGTAAAATTAAAAAACCAGCAATTGGTTTTAAAGCAGGAGGCACTGGTTTACCTATGTTAAAAAAACTTAAAGAAAAAGAACCTTTTTATGCTAAAGTCTACTCTCATAACTTTTTAAAAAATAATAAAAGCGTTAAGATTAATAAGTATACTTTAGGAATAGAGCTAGAGGTTTGTTACAAAATCAAAAAAAATTTTTTTAGTTTTAAAAAAAAAATAACTAAAAATAATATTAAAAGATTTGTTTCACATATGGCGCCTTGTATCGAGGTTGTAGGTTATCGTCAAAGAAAAAAAGGGCTTAAAACCTTAGGAGATTTATGTTCGGATTTTGGTGCAAATGTAAAATTTATTATTGGTCCTCAAAAAAAATTGAATAATGTTAAAGCGAATAATCTTAAAACTATTATTTTTAACAAAAAATATAACCATTCAGTTAGCGGCAACACAAACACAGTTTATATCAATCCTTTAAATTCTTTAAGATTTGTTTTGAATAAAATTCAATCGGAAAAGATTAATTTAGATAAAAATTTTTATGTATTCACCGGTTCAACTGTTGGGGTTGTTCCAATAGCGGGCAAAGGTTCATATGTTGGTAAAATAGAAAAATTAGGACTAGTTAAAACAAAAATAATTTAATTTGAAAGTAGATAACCACCAACCACTAAGGCTAATAGAGATAACCATACTTTAGCTGTTTTAAAGATTTTATTTTTTTTTTCGTTTTCAACTTTTTTTTTTGAATAAAAATATATATTTGTTTCACCACTATTTCTGAATTTAGGTCTCATAGGTGAAGGTATTGTTTTATTTTGAATTGATTTAAATTTTTTTGGATTAATTTGAAGCATTTTTTCTCATTATCCCTATTTACCTCTACTTATCAACATCATTTGCTACTCTGAGGTGCGTCAATATTGTTAATGATAATCATTCTCATTTTTGTGTTAATGATAATCATTATCAACAAAACGAGGAAATATGAAAAAAACAATAATATCAGTGTTTGCATTCCTTATGTTAACTGGGAGCTTAATCGCTAATGAAGTTAACATATTTAGCGCAAGACACTATGATTCAGATGTGCAACTTTATGAAAAATTTACTGCTAAAACAGGAATTAAAGTAAATGTAATATCTGGAAAATCAGGCGCACTTGAAAAGAGAATTGCAGAAGAAGGTGCTGATAGCCAAGCAGATTTATATATAACTGCTGATGCTGGAAGACTAGGTGCGTTTAGTGGTAACTTACAAGGAGGTCTTGTAAGTGATACAATAAAATCTGCTGTCCCAAGTAATTTTAGAACATCTAAATGGGTTGGAATAGCTAAAAGAGCAAGAATAGTTTACTTCGCACCCGAGAGAGTGAGCGGAGCAGAATTAGCAGGTTTAACTTATGAAAGTTTAGCTGATCCGAAATGGAAAGGTAGACTAGTTATAAGAGCTTCAAATAATATTTATAATCAGTCACTTGTAGCTTCATTAATTAAGAATAATGGAAAAGGTAAAATTGCAAAGTGGTCAGAAGGAATGGTTGCTAATATGGCTAGATCTCCAAAAGGAAATGATAGAGCTCAAATTCTTGCAGTAGCAGCAGGAGAAGCTGACATTGCAGTAGCTAATACATACTATTTAGCTTTGATGTTGTCTGGTAAAAAAGGTCCAGAGCAACAAGCAGCAGCAAAAAAAGTTAAACCATTTTTCCCAAATCAAGATGGAAGAGGAACTCATATGAACATAAGCGGAGCTGGTTTAGTAAAAGGAGCTCCTAATAAAGCAAATGCAATTAAACTAGTAGAATTTTTGCTAAGTGAAGAAGCACAAAATCACATAGTCAATAATACTTTTGAGTATCCAATGATTGCAGGAGTTTCCCCACATCCATTAGTGGTAAACATGGGATTAGATTTTAAGCAAGATCTTAAAACTAAAGTTGTTAATTACGGAAAAAGACAAGCAGATGCTCTTGAAGTAATGACGGCTGCAGGTTGGAAATAGTACGTTTGTTAATCTTATGAGGCGAATAATTAGAAAAGAAATTAACCTAAATAAGTTAAAGACTGGTTGTTCGCCCTGTATGAGAGAATCAAAGATATTAGAGCAAAAAATTTCAAATAGAAAAATCTCTGAAATTAAGTTAGAAGAAATTAAAGATATTGTCTCATCAATGTTCAAGAGAGATTAGGATTTCCAGTCAAGATAAAAACTATGACAAAATACAATATTTGGTTTTTTAGTTCTTGTTTAATTGCATTTATAGTTGCTTTACCAATTATAACAATATTTTTTAGTTTTTTTTCAGAAACAAGTAATTATTTTACAGTACTAAAAAACACTTTCCTATTTGACTATATAAATAACTCTTTAATAATTCTTATTTCAGTATTAATCGTAACATTTTTGTTAGGAGTCACTTCAGCGTATTTTATTTCTTTTTATGAATTTCCACTTTGTAGGTTTTTTAGCTGGGCTTTAATTTTAGCTTTTGCAATACCTGGATATATTTTTGCTTTTTCAATAATTGCTTTTTTTGAAAATTATGGAACTGCATACTCTATACTTGTTGGTTTGTTTGGAGAGCATAATTATAATCCACATATTCCAAAATTAGACGGAGTCTTAGGGTCCATTATAGCTATAAGTTTTTCACTTTTTCCTTATGTGTATGTTTTAACTAGATCTTCATTTTTCTTTCAATCAAACAACTATATTGAAGTAGGTCAAAATCTAGGTTTATCAGAAAAAGAAACGTTATTTAGAATTATATTGCCATCTGCTAGACCAGCTATAATTGCTGGTTTAGCTTTAGTAGCAATGGAATGTTTATCTGACTTTGGAACTGTTTCAATTTTTAGCGTGTCAACCTTGACGACTGGTATTTATAATTCATGGCTATCCTTTGACGACCTGAATTCAGCGAATCAAATTTCATTTATATTATTAATTTTTATATTGGCCTTATTGTCAGTAGAACTTTACTCTAGAAAGGAAGCTAGATATCATCAACCAGGAAGAGGATTTAAACCAATAAACAAAATTAAACTAAGTGGAAAAAAATCATTATTAGCTTTTTCTTTTTGTTCAATAGTCTTTTTTATAAGTTTTATTTTTCCTGTATCTCAAATGGTATATTGGACATTAAAATTTCCTAAATATATTCAGGATATTGACATCTTAAAGATTAATCTTAACACGATGTATTTGGTAGGATTATCAAGTTTTGTTCTTGTATTCATATCACTTTTTATTAACTATGGAAGTAGAATATCAAAAAGTAAAATTTTAAATTATCTTACTAATTTTTCAATTTCTGGATACGCTATACCTGGAGTAATTTTAGCAGTTGCCTTTATTACTTTATTTTCAAATCTTAGTGATTTTATTAATGAAAGTACTAATCTCATCAGCACTAAAAAACTATTTATCGGTTCAATTTTTGGTCTTGTTCTCGCTTATTTTATAAGATTTTTCTCGCTTTCATTTAATGGGATAAAATCAAGCTATGAAAAAATTAATAATTCAATTGATGAAAGTGCATATTTACTTGGCTATTCAAAAATAAAAACTTTTTCAAAAATTCATGTTCCGTATCTAAAAAACAATATCATTCTTATAATAGTTCTAATATCGCTTGAAATTATAAAAGAATTGCCTATTACAATGATCTTGAGACCTTTTAACTTTGAGACTTTTGCTACACAGGCTTATGTATATGCCTCTCAAGACTTATTAGAAGCGGCAGCTTTACCCTCATTATTTTTGATAAGTTGGGCCACAATTTTAATATTATTTTCTTCAAAATATATACTTTCACAAAAAAACTAATATAATCACAAGATGTCCAATCATTTTTTTGAGATACAAAAAGGCAACTTTATTGCTAGTGAAAAAAACAAGGTTAATAATGTTAATCTTGTAATTAAAAACCAAGGACAAATTATTTCTTTACTAGGACCATCAGGAATTGGAAAGACAACAATATTAAGAACATTAGCTGGATTACAAAAATTAAATTCAGGAAAGATATTTCTTAAAGGTAAATTAATTGCATCAGACAAAATCCATGTAGAGCCAGAAAAAAGGAATATAGCATTATCTTTTCAAGATAATTCTTTATTTCCAAACTATAAAGTTATTGACAATATTGATTTTGGAAAGAAAAGATCTAACGGAAACGGGTCTCCTTTAGATACAAAAGAGGTAATTGAATTATTACATATAGGTCCTATTTTAGAAAAATTTCCTCATCAAATAAGTGCAGGAGAAGCACAAAGAGTATCAATAGCAAGATCTTTAATTTCAAAACCTGATCTACTTTTGTTGGACGAGCCTTTTTCAAATATTGACCAAAGTTTAAAAGAAGAAATACAAGTTTCAGTAAAAAAACTTTTAAAAAGAATTAATCTTACAACTATTATTGTTACTCATGACTCATACGAAGCTTTTTCTATGGCAGATAAATGCGGAATAATTTTAAATCAGGAATTAAAACAATATGATGTTCCATATAACGTTCATCACGAACCAAATTCTATTGATGTAGCTAATTTTTTAAATAAAGGGATCTTTATCGATGTAAAGGTAATTGATAGTGAGTGTGCTGTTCATCGATTACAACATGAAGAACTAGGGGAAATAAGAGGAAAATTATCAAACAATTTTCCCTCAGGAGCTAAAGTCAAGTTATTATTACAACCCGAAGATTTAATTCACGACGATCAAAGTAAACTAAAATTAGAAGTGGTTGATAGAAAATTCCGAGGAACTAATTTCATTTACACTTTAAAAACTAAAAATGGCGAACATTTACCTGTATTTGTTCACTCACATCATATTCATCAACATGAAAAATCTGAAAATTTTGGGGTAAAATCCCCGATTTATATTGACCATTTGGTATGTTTTTAAGTAAATATACTTACTAATTTAATTGCGCCCTTAGCTCAGTTGGATAGAGCATCGGTTTTCTAAACCGAGGGTCGTAGGTTCGAATCCTTCAGGGCGCGCCAAACTTTAATGACAAAAAATATTCTTATCACTGGGGGAGCAGGATACATAGGTTCACATATTTCTGAATTATTAATAAAGGATAAAAAAAAAGTTGTTGTAGCTGATAATCTATCTACAGGCTATAAAAGATTAATTAACAAAAAAGCTAAATTTTATAAAACAAATATCAACAATTTTAAAAAGATAAAATCAATACTAATTGATAACAAAATTGACTCTGTGATTCATTTAGCTGCAAGTTTAATAATTGGAGAAGGAGAAAGAAATCCCAAAAAATATTATAAAAATAATGTTTTAAATACAAAAGTTTTAATAAAAGCATGTTCTAATACGTCAGTTAAAAACTTCATATTTTCATCAACTGCAGCGGTTTATAAAGATGGAAATAAAAAAGTTAGTGAAAAATCTAAATTAAAACCTAAAAGTATTTATGGAAAATCAAAACTTGCAGCTGAAAAAATTATTATAAAAAATTGTAAAAGAAATAATATTAATTATGGGATTTTGAGATATTTCAATATAGTAGGATCTAGTCCGAGTGGAAAAATTGGTCTAATTAACAAAGGTGATCATTTATTTAAAAATTATTCAATGGAAACATTTAAAAAAAAACCTTTATTTAAAATTTACGGAACAAATTACTCAACTAATGATGGCACATGTGTAAGAGACTTTATTCACGTTTCTGATATTGCTGAAATACATTCCCGAGTCTTAAAAAAGATTGATAAAATTAATAAATCAAAAATTTTAAATTGTGGTTACAGCAAAGGTATATCTGTTAAACAAGTAGCAAAAAAATTTTTAAAATATTCAAATAAAAATGCAAAAATTGTTGAAGCACCACGTAGAAAAGGTGATCTGGTTGAAATCATTGCAGCAACAAAAAATCTTAATAATTTCATTCAATGGAAGCCAAAATATAATAATTTAAATAAAATGGTTAAAAGTTCAGTGAAATGGGAAAAAATATCAAAATTTTGATTAATGAAAAAGGTTTCATTTAAAAACTCCTTTATAGGATTATGTGAAAAAAAAAAATATGAAAAAAATGTTAATCAAATTCAAATTGTTGAGTCATTAGAAGATTTTATAAAAGTTAAAAGAAACATATTTAATTTATTTTCAAAATCAAAAAAAAAATTATGTTTTTATCTGCATGGTGGGGTTGGCCTTGGGAAAACAATGATTTCAGATCATTTTTTTAATTACATTGATATTTCAAAACTAAGACTACATTTTAATGAATTTATGATTAATTTTCATGATTTTAAACACAAATCCAAGAATAACTCGATTGCTAAATTTGTAAAAAAATTAAAACAATATGAACTAATTTATTTAGATGAGTTACAAGTTACAAATATTGTAGATGCAATGATTCTTGGAAAGTTATTTGAGACAATTTTTCTAGAGGATATTAAGGTTTTGATAACGTCTAATATTAAAATAGACGATCTATATAAAGATGGTTTACAGAGAGATCAGTTCTTACCATTTATTTCAATTATTAAAAAAAATTCAATTCAAAAAGAGTTGATTATTGATGAGGATTATAGAAAATTGAGTTCTAATAAGTTGCAGAGAGCCTATTTTCCAATTAATGAAAAAATTACTTTTAAGTTTAACCAATCTTTTAGAAAACTTACAAAAAATTATAAAAAAAAAAAAATTACACTATCCATCAAAGGTAGAAGTTTGGTAATTAATGAATTTTATGATGGTATAGCTAAATTTGAATTTGAATTCTTGTGTGATAATAATTTAGGAGCAGAAGATTACATTGAAATAAGCAATAAATGTAGATTTGTAGTTATAGAGAACATACCAATTTTTAGCAGTGAAAATGTTAATCAACAACAAAGATTTATTACTTTGATAGATATTTTTTATGAAAAAAGAATCCCATTAATGATTTCATTGAAAGCTAATCTTGAAAATTTAAATTCTTCAAAAAAACTAATTAAGCCTTTTAATAGAACTTTGAGCAGATTGTATGAGCTTACCTCAATAAAATAAAAATTGTTCAAAGGTTGTTTTATTATATATCTATACTATTAAATTAAATGCTACCTATATCTAGTAGTCTTAAAAAACTATGTGTTAACTTAAATCATATTGAACAGGATCTTAGATTAATCCATAATAAATTGTTTTGAAAATAATTTTCAAAAATATTGTTAACAATAAGATAAAAGAGAGGAAATCATAAATTATGATTAAATCAATTAGAACTTGGATTTTAGTTGTTCTTGCATCTTCTTTGCTTGTGGCTTGCGGCCAAGGTGGCGGAGGATCTGGATCAAAAAAATCTAAAACTTTAGACAACACTAAGAAAGCTGGTTTTGTAAAATGTGGAGTTTCACAAGGACTTCCAGGGTTTTCGAATGCTGATGAAGCAGGAAACTGGACCGGTATAGATGTGGATGTATGTAGAGCTGTAGCAGCTGCAGTGTTAGGCGATGCTGACAAAGTTAAATATACTCCATTAAGTGCAAAAGAAAGATTTACTGCATTAACTTCAGGTGAAATCGATGTACTTGCACGTAACACAACTTGGACATTATCAAGAGATGCTGACATTGGATTAACATTCGTTGGTGTAAACTTCTATGATGGACAAGGTTTCATGGTAAGAAAAAACTCAGGAATTAATTCCGTTAATGATTTCAGAGACGGTATTTCTGCTTGTACAAACACAGGAACAACTACTGAGCTTAACATGAGAGACTTCTTTAATTCAAAAAACATAAAGTATGAACCAATCGCGTTTGAAAAAGCAGACGAAGTTGTTCAAGCTTATGATGCAGGAAGATGTGATACTTATACAACTGATAAATCAGGATTAGCTGCTCAAAGAACAAAATTGAGTGCACCGGATGATCACAAAGTATTGCCAGAAACAATTTCTAAAGAACCACTAGGGCCTGTTGTTAGACAAGGTGACTCAGTGTGGGAAGATATTGTTAGATGGTCTCTAAACACAATGATCGAAGCAGAAGAATATGGTGTTAATTCATCAAACGCTTCAAGCCTAAAAGATTCAGATAATCCAGCTATTAAGAGATTAGTTGGTGCTGAAGGTGAATTAGGTGCTGCATTTGGTCTTGACAATGAATGGAGCTTAAGAATTATTGAGCAAGTTGGTAATTACGGTGAAAGCTACAAAAAACATATAGCTGACACGAACATTTTACCAAATAGAGGTCCAAATGAATTATGGACTAAAGGTGGAATACTTTACGTACCACCAGCGAGATAATTGCTAAAAAAATTAAAAAGGGCTGGATTTATCTGGCCCTTTTTTTTATTCTCAACTATATTCCTCGTTAAATGAATTTAAAAAATTTCAAACTTAATTTAAGCAATAAAAACAAGGATTTAATACCTCAAATATTAACAGTTTTACTGTTAATTTTAGTAGTAATTTATTTTACAATAAACGCTCAAAGCAACATGGGAAATAGAGGAATTTCCTTTGGTTTTGGTTTTCTTTCTCAAGAGTCGTCATTTGATATTACTTTTTCATTAATTGATTACGATGGATCTCACTCTTACGCTAGAGCCTTTTTAGTTGGTTTATTAAATACTATTTTAGTTTCAGCAATTGGAATATTTTTTGCAACAATACTTGGAGTGACAGTTGGTATAGGAAGACTGTCACAGAATTACCTAATTGCCAAAGCTGCTGAATGGTATGTTGAGATATTTAGAAATATTCCTCTAATATTACAAATTTTCTTTTGGTATTTTGCAGCTTTAAGAGCTTTACCCTTGACAGTAGACTCTATCAACTTTTACGACATCAGTTTTTTAAATGTAAAAGGGTGGTATGTTCCAAGGTTCATTTGGACAAATTTTTCAGTATTCCTTTATTCAATTATTTTTGCGATTATTTTAATAATTTTTGTTTCAAAATATGCGAGACAACAAAGAGATGAATTTGGAAAGCAATTACCAACTCTTTACATATCTCTTAGTTTACTAATAATTCTGCCATTACTTACTTTTTTAATTGGTGGAGTAAGTTTGTCATTTGAAATTCCTAAATTAGAACAACTTTCTAAAACTGTTTATGTTTATAAGGACGGAGTTAGTATTATACCTGAGCTAATTTCTCTTGCTTTAGCTTTATCAATGTATACTGCCACTTTTATTGCGGAGAATGTTAGAGCAGGTATACTTGGAGTTAATAAAGGTCAAAAAGAAGCTGCAGCATCTATTGGTTTAACAAAAGGGCAAATTTTAAAGTTAGTAGTTATGCCTCAAGCATTAAGAATAATTATTCCTCCAACAACTAATCAGTATTTAAATTTAACAAAAAATTCATCATTAGCCGCAGCTATAGCTTATCCCGACATAGTATTAGTTTTTGCTGGAACTGCTTTAATGCAAACAGGAAGAGCTATTGAAATCATTTCAATAACAATGCTTACATACTTATCTCTAAGCTTATCAATTTCAGTCTTTATGAATTGGTATAATAAAAAAATGGCTATTAAGGAAAAATAATGAGAAATATTTTAATAAAGCCAACTAAAGAAAATTTAACAAGTTTTGTAACAACAGGTAGTTTCTTAATTTTTATTAGTTTTATTGACGTTTTAGGAAATACTTTTTTAAACGTTAATTTCACTAGTTTTTTGCCCAGTAAAATAAGTTATTTTGCACCATTAATTATTGGAACTATAGGATTATATCTAATTAGAATTGAATTCAGTGGCAATAAACTGTTAGACAAGATTAATACTAATTTTAATTCAAATAACTTTAATGCTATTTTAAGTTTAATAGTAATTTTTGCACTAATAAAATATATTCCACCTATTTTAAATTGGTTCTTTTTCGACGCAAATTTTATAGGGAATACAAAAGAGGATTGCACTGGTAGTGGTGCTTGCTGGGTTTTTGTAAAAGTTTGGTTTAATAGATTTGTTTATGGAATGTATCCAGATACTGAGCAGTGGCGCATTAACTCAGCCTTTATAATGTTATTTGTTTTGGTAGGAGCATCGTTCTTTGTCCCTACTAAATTAAAAAAATATTTTTTAATTTTTTTGATTTTTGTTTATCCGATTATCGGGTTAAAGCTTATTTCAGGTGGAGAATTTGGCCTAAAATACGTTGAAACAGGAGCCTGGGGAGGTTTATCATTGACATTTATTGTGTCAGCTTTTGCATTAATATTGTGTTTCCCAGTAGGAATGTTTTTAGCTCTTGGTAGACGATCAAGTTTACCTGCTATTCGATATACTTCAATTGGTTTTATTGAGTTATGGCGAGGGGTACCATTGATTACTGTATTGTTTATGTCAGCAGTAATGTTTCCTATGTTTTTACCTGATGGAACTTATGTTGACAAATTAATTAGAGTATTAATAGCTATAACTCTATTTGAAGCAGCCTATATGGCTGAAGTAATTAGAGGGGGCTTGCAAGCTCTTCCTAAAGGGCAATACGAGGCAGCAAAATCACTAGGAATGGGATATTGGAGAATGCATTTTCTTATTATTTTGCCTCAAGCTTTAAAATTGGTGATACCAGGAATAGCAAACACCTTTTTAGCTTTAGTAAAAGATACACCTCTAATCTTTGTTGTGGGATTATTAGAGTTAGCAGGAATGGTAAATTTAGCAAAAACTAATCCAAAATGGTTAGGAATGGCCATGGAAGGCTACGTATTTGCAGGTTTAGTTTTCTGGGTTATTTGTTATGCTATGAGTAGATATAGTCAAAATTTAGAAAAGAAATTAAGCACTGAAAGATAATATATGAGTAAAATAATTGAATTAAAAAATGTCAACAAATGGTTTGATAAATTTCAAGCTTTAAAGGATGTAAGTTTAGAGGTAAATCAGCAAGAAAAAATTGTAATTTGTGGTCCTTCTGGATCAGGAAAATCTACATTAATAAGATGCATTAACAGATTAGAAGAACATCAAGAAGGTCAAATAATTGTCGATGGAAAAGAGATTTCTGAAAATACTAGAGATATAGAAAAAATAAGAGCTGAAGTTGGAATGGTTTTTCAACAATTCAATCTATTTCCGCATTTATCGATTTTAGATAATTGCACATTGGCTCCTATTTGGGTCAAAAAGATGCCAAAAAAACAAGCAGAGGAAATTGCGATGAAAAATTTAGAAAGAGTTCAAATAGCTGATCAAGCAAAAAAATTTCCCGGACAGCTTTCAGGTGGTCAACAACAAAGATCAGCGCTTGCAAGAGCTTTGTGTATGGAACCTAAAATTATGTTATTTGATGAGCCAACTTCAGCATTAGACCCTGAGATGATAAAAGAAGTTTTAGATGCAATGGTAGATTTAGCTAAAGCTGGTATGACCATGATAGTTGTTACGCACGAGATGGGGTTTGCTAAGGAGGTTGCTGATAATATGATTTTTATGGATGAAGGCAGAATTGTAGAAAAAGCTAAGACAAAAGATTTTTTCGACAACCCAAAATCTGACAGAACTAAACTCTTTTTAAGTCAAATTTTATAGCCAATCAGGGATTGGAAGATTTTTGCTTTTTAAAAATTCTTTATTAAAAATCTTACTCGCATATCTTTTTCCGTGATCGCAAAGTATTGTAACTATGGTTTTTCCAGGGCCCATTTTTTTTGCCAATTTTATAGCTCCTGCAATATTGATACCAGATGAACCGCCTAAAATTATTTTTTGTTTTTTTATTAAATCATAAACCAGATTTAATGCTTCAGTATCATGAGTTTGAAATGCATCATCTATTATAGCTTTCTCAAAATTTTTTGTTATTCTTCCAGTACCAATACCCTCGGTTATTGAGTTGCCAGTGCTTTCTAATTTATTGTTTTTAATATAAGAGTACAACGAAGAACCCATAGGATCTGACAAGGCTATTTTGATATTCTTATTTTTAGTTTTGAGCCCTATTGATACCCCTGATAACGTTCCACCTGTTCCTACGGAACAAGTAAAACCATCAACTTTTCCTGCTGTTTGACTCCAAATTTCTTCAGCTGTAGTTTTAATATGTGCTTCAGAATTTACAATATTATCAAATTGATTAGCCCAAAAAACTCCATTTTTATCTTTTTTATTTAAATCCTCAGCAATTTTTTTTGATTGTTTAATATAATTAAGTGGGTTTGAATAAGGCAAGGCTTCTACTTCTATCAATTCAGCACCCAATTTTCTTAAAGTATCTTTTTTTTCAATGGACTGTGTTTTAGGTATAACTATCTTTAATTTTAAACCATATTCTTTACAAACAATCGCTAATCCTATCCCAGTGTTTCCAGCCGTACCTTCCACAACAGTGCCACCAGATTTTATAAGTTTCTTTTTAATAGCATCTTGAACCATATAAAGTGCAGCTCTATCTTTAACAGATTCTCCAGGGTTAAAGTACTCAGCCTTCCCATAAATATCGCAACCTGTCAAATCTGAGGCTTGTTTTAGTCTAACTAATGGTGTATTTCCAATACGTGAAATAATATTGTTATTTTCCATAATCAAAAATATATGAAAAAGTTAATTCTTTCAATTATAATTTTATTCTTATTAGAAATCCCGGTTATTTCACACGTAAATCATTATGTAAATTTTAATTATTTAGAATATGAATTATTTAGAAACAATAAATTAATTGGATATCACAAATACGATTTTGTAAGAAAAGGAGAAACTCTTAATGTTAAAAGTGAGGTAAAATTTAAAATAACAAAGTTAGGTGTAGATTTGTATAGATATTACGCTGAAAGTGAAGAGGTATATAAAAAAGATGAATTTTTTAGTTTTTCCTCAAATACTAACCAAAACAAGAAAGAAAAGTACGTTTATATAAGCGTTGATAGCAATAAAGACTTAATTGTTGATGGATCTTCATATAAAGGCAAAACTAGTAAAGAAAACATTATAGGTACATGGTGGAATCATGAAATAGTGAAAGCTAAAGCACAGATTAGTGCGATTTCTGGAAGAATTATTGAACAAAAAGTAACTTTTGTAGGTAAAGAAAAACTAACTATTGGAGATAAAACTTTCAACACGCTACATTTTAATTTTAAATCTTCAGACGAGTCTTTACCTGAAAAAAAAAAGTTAAATACGGATATTTGGTATGATGAAAGCACAATGCTCTGGGTAAAAGCTGCATTCGACAAAACCGGTTATTGGGAATACAGGATTAAAACTTATAAATAATTGAAATTTAAGTTCTGTTTTTTGGTCATGAGTCAACATAATTTTTAATAATTTTCACTTTTTTTACCAAAAAAAAGGTACTTTTTTTTTACCCGAAATGAACTTTTACTGTTGCCAAAAACAAAAAATTAGGGTTGTATTAATGAAAAAAGGGAGTTCAGGTGGAAGATAATTTTAACAAACATTTGGGAAAAAAATTAAGAATTAGAAGATTGTCACTTGGATTAACACAAACTAAAGTTGCACAAGCAATTAACGTCACTTTTCAACAAATTCAAAAATATGAAAAAGGAACTAACGGCGTAAGTTCAAATAGATTAATGCAATTAGCTGCTTTCTTAAAAGTTCCTATTATTTACTTTTTTGAAGATTATAGGGAATTTAAAGATATTAACGGAAGTGATTTGTCTGGAGAATTAAACGAAGACTTAAATTATTCTTATTTAAGCAGAACTTTTTCAAATCTTTCAAAAACTCAAAAAGAAAAAATACTACAAATTTTAACCAATACTAGCAAAATCGAAAGAGTTGGATAGTAATTTTTTGGCTCCTCGGGCAGGACTCGAACCTGCGACCAATTGATTAACAGTCAACTGCTCTACCAACTGAGCTACCGAGGAATAAAATCAACATACTTTTTTTAATAAATAAAACAACTAATTTTTTTGGAGGCCACGCCCAGAATCGAACTGGGATAAAAGGATTTGCAATCCTCTGCGTAACCATTCCGCCACGTGGCCTAAAATAACCTTAAAAAGTATTTAAATCATTTAGGCACTTCAATAAAGCTAAATCTATCCCTTTTAGCTTTTTGCTCATTTGATATAAAGTAATTATTGAATTTATCAAATAAAATGGAATTTAAAAAATACAACCATATAAAAGAAGAAAAGAAAATCTCAGATTTTTGGATAAAAAATGGATTGTTCAAACCCAAAAAAACCAAATTAAATAAAAAATTTTCTATAGTAATACCTCCCCCTAATGTAACTGGAAGATTACATATGGGTCATGCTTTAAATAATAGTCTTCAAGATCTTCTAGTTAGATTTAATAGAATGAAAGGTCTTGAAACTCTATGGCAACCTGGAACGGATCATGCTGGTATTGCAACACAGGCAGTTGTTGAAAACAACCTATTAAAAGAAGGAATTAAAAAAAATGATTTAGGAAGAGAAAAATTTATTAAAAAAATATGGGATTGGAAAGAGGAGTCTGGTGGAATAATTTTAGATCAACTTAAGAAATTAGGTTGTTCGTGCGATTGGTCAAGAACTAGGTTCACCATGGACGAGGATCTCTCTAAAGCTGTAATTAAAGTTTTTGTTGATCTTTATAAAAATAAGTTAATTTACAAAGACAAAAAATTAGTCAATTGGGATACTAAACTTCAAACTGCTATTTCTGACTTAGAAGTAAACCAAAAAGATGTTCAATCTCAATTATATTACATTGATTATACGATAGAGAACTCAGATCAAAAAATCACTATCGCCACTACCAGACCAGAAACAATGATGGGAGATGCTGCGGTTGCTGTAAATCCGAAGGATAAAAGATATGTTAATTTAGTTGGAAAAAATGTCCTTATTCCAATTGTTAATAGAACTATCAAAATTAT
>JAOOLP010000006.1 GCA_028408795.1 Candidatus Pelagibacter sp. | reverse complement strand
ATTAGTATTTGTTATGGAGGGAACTAAAGTCCAAATAGATAGATGAAGTATTAAAAATATTAGGAAAATGTTGTATATATTTTTTTTTTTACTCATTTGGCTAAATTAATACAATTTAAAGGCTATTGACACGACTAAATTCAAACATATACTCCCCAAAATTCTATAAATGCTTAAAAAAAAAACACCTAAAAAAAAATATATTCCTAACTCTAAAGAGAAATACATGTGTGCAAAACATAAGAAATTTTTCACTGAGGAATTAATAAATTGGAAAAAAGATATTATTAAAGCAAACAATCTTGGTAACCTGCTAAATTCTTCAGACGACAATGTTTCATCAGCTGATATTGTGGATCAAGCATCTTCATATACTGACAAAACTGTTGAGATGAAAGCCCTTAATAGAAGTAGAAAACTTATAACAAAGATTAACGCCGCTCTTCAACGGTTAAAAGACAATACTTATGGATTTTGTGAAGAAACTGGAGAGCCTATTGGGTTAAAAAGATTAATGGCTAGACCTGTAGCAACGCTTTCAATCGAAGCTCAAGAAAAACACGAAAGAAACGAAAAAATTTTTATTGATGATTAGGGTTTAGGAATACTGTCACCTTTTTTTAATAAATCATATCCTTTTATAACAGCTTTTCTTTTTGAAATTTCTTCGTACCATCTTGTTAGGTTTTTAAATTTTTTAAGACCGATATCATGCCAGTCATGTCTAGCTATCCAAGGAAAAGTAGCAATGTCAGCTATTGTAAAATCTTTTCCAGCTAAAAATTTTGAAATTTCGAGTCTCTCATCTAAATCTTTGTAAATTTGAGTAGCAATTTTGAAATATCTTTTTTCACCGAATTCACTTTTTCCAGGATTATAATGGTGAAATTGATGATGTTGTCCTAACATAGGGCCGACATAAGCCATCTGTCCCATTAACCATTGGTTTATTTCTGTTCTTTGATCTTTATTATAAAACATTCCACTCTTTTCTCCTAAGTACATTAAAATTGCACCAGACTCAAAAAGGCTTTTATTTGCATCATGATCAATAATGACGGGTATTTTTTTAAAAGGACTCAATTTTTTAAATTCTGATTTAAATTGTTCATTTTTAAAAAGATTTACTTTTGTAACTTTATAATCAAACTTTATCTCCTCTAACATAATTGATATTTTTTTACCGTTGGGTGTATCAGCTGTTAGAAGCTCAATCATTTTTTTCCAAGTCTGTCTTGGATAGTTTTTGAAGAAGTTGTAAATTCAAATCTATACTTTTCGTTAGGTCGCGCTCTTTTAAAGCACTCAACTGAAGCTAATGCTACTTCATGAAATCCCGATAAAATTAATTTTAATTTTCCTGGATAAGTGCAAATATCACCAACAGCAAAAATACCTTTTTTATTAGTTTCAAAATTTTCAGAATTTACTTTTATAGTTTTTTTATCCATGTTCAATCCCCACTCTGCTATAGGCCCAAGTTTCATAATAAGCCCAAAAAAACCTAATATCACATCCGTGTTAATCTTTTCGGTTTTTCCATCATCAAATTTTATGGTTACTGATTTTAAACTTTTATCTCCTTCAACAGTCTCTAATTGACAAGGAGTTTTAACAAAAATTTTCCCATCTTTTTCTAATTTTTTAATTTCGGCTAGAGTATGAGGTGCTCCTCTAAATTCATTACGTCTATGAATTAAATTAACTTTTGAAAATTTCGACAGTTCTAAAGCCCAGTCTAAAGCTGAGTCTCCTCCTCCAAATATTGCGATATTTTTATTTTTGAATTCATTTTTATCCTTAACAGAGTAAAATATTGATTTTCCCTCAAATTTTTCTGTTTCTTTTAATGACAATTTTCTTGGTTCGAAAGAACCTACCCCACCAGCAATTATTATATTAGGAGCTATAAATTCATTTTTATTATTTGTTTTTACAAACCAATCTTTATTATTTTGCTGAACTTCTTCAACTCGCTCATTTAAAAAAAATTGAGTTTTAAAAGGTTTGATTTGCTCTAGCAATTTGTTGGTTAACTCTTCGCCGGTGCATTCTGGAATACCTGGAATATCGTAAATTGGTTTGTCTGGATAAAGCTCTATACACTGCCCTCCAGCTTTATCCAAATTATCGATTACAACTGCATTAAGACCTTTAATTCCTAGTTGATGTACTGCAAATAATCCGACAGGGCCAGCTCCAATAATAATTACATCTTTTTTAATCATTAGGATTGCTTTTCGGGAGTTGTAACTTGAAGTCCATCTAGCTCATCACTGACTATTAGTTGGCAACTAAGTCTGCTATTTTTTTTGGGTTCAAATGCCATATCAATCATATCATTTTCTCCGTCTTCAGCTTTAGGAAGTTTATCTAACCATTTTTCTTCGACATAAACATGGCAAGTCGCACATGCCATAGAGCCACCACAGTCAGCGTCTATACCAGGTATATTGTTCTGAATGGCTCCCTCCATGACCGTAAGTCCGTTTTCAACATCTATGGTTTTAGAATTCCCTTGTTGATCTGTATATGTGATTTTCGCCATTGTAATATATATAAGTATATAAAGAAAAAGGGCAAGTATGCAAAACATACTCGCCCTTTTTAAAGTTTATAATCTATTATCTAGAAGATAATCTTGTATTTTGCATTGCTGCTGCCCAGATAACTAGACCAAAAGCGATCTTGTTAATGAAGTCAGCTAAGTTGTAAATTATGTTCAATGCATTTGCATCTACACCACCAGTTAGGTAACCGAATACATATCCTAAAGGATATATAGCCCAACCGATAGTTACGATTATTCTCATCGCACTGAAAGCAGTAGTCATAGCTTTGTTTCCAGTTTTAGAAGCCATTGTACCTGCTTCTCCTGAGAATATTTCAAACAAGATGTAGATCCATCCAGCCATTCCGATTACGAAACCTACAAATGGTTGAATATAACCAGCTTCACCTAAGTATCCACCGATTAACATTACTAATGAACCAATTAATAGTTTCCAGAATATTGAACTTGGCACTTTTCTTACTGCTGCCAAGATTAGATAGAATTCTACCATTTGAAGTGGCACTGTGATTAACCAGTCAATATATCTGTATACTGTTGGCGTGTCACCTGTAGTCACCCAAACTTCTCTCATGTACATATAGTGGATGAACGCAACACCAGTAACTAGTCCAGCTACTGAAATTGATGTTCTCCATGACGCCGCTACAGTTCCTCTTTCAGCGAAAAAGAATACAGTAGTTGCAATCATACCCATTGACACAAGCCAGAAAGATATTCCTACGAAATCTCCTGTCTCAAGCATAGGCGTCGCTGCATTAGCTGAACCAGTAATACCCAAAAAGGCAACTGTTGCTAAAGCAAATAGACTTAATTTTCTCATGAAAACCTCCCTCGTTAGTTAGTTTTCTATTTAGTTTAATATTAAACTATTCAATAAATGATTTACTCTTCATTTACGAATAAGCTGGGCGAACCTTAATAAAAATTGAAGTTACAGTGAAGTGTTTTTTTGATCAAAAAAGCCTGTTTTTATTGGATTTTTTGTTTTTTTTTGGGGATATTTATGAAATAATGCTAATAAATTAACTTTTCAGAGGGATCAAATTGAGTCGAAAATATAAGGAAATTTACGAAGATTCTATTAATAATAGAGAGAAATTTTGGCAAGATATCTCTAAAGACATATTTTGGTATAAAAAACCTACTAAAATACTTAATTCTAGTAACCCTCCTTTTTATAAATGGTTCGAAGATGGAGTAACAAATACTTGTTACAATGCTTTAGATCATCACATCGATCAAGGAAGAGGAGAAAAATTAGCAATAATCTATGATAGCCCTATAACAGGTGTGAAAAAAAAAATTTCTTATAAAGATTTAAGAGAAAAGGTAGCTTTATTTGCTGGAGCTTTAAAGAAACAAGGAATTAGTAAAGGCGATCGAGTAATAATTTACATGCCAATGATTCCCGAAGCAGTAATTGCAATGTTAGCTTGTGGAAGAATTGGTGCAGTTCACTCAGTTGTGTTCGGCGGATTTGCAGCTAACGAACTTGCAAGTAGAATTGATGACTCAAAAGCAAAATTAATTGTTTCTGCCTCTTGTGGTTATGAACCTGGACGAACTGTACATTATAAACCTCTAGTCAATAAAGCAATTGAGTTAGCATCACATAAACCAAATAAATGTATAATTTTTCAAAGAGAGAAAGATAAAGCAGAATTAAATCCGAAAATGGATATTACCTGGGAAGAAGCACATAAAAATGTTCAGCCTGCGGAGTGTGAAAAAATGAATTCTAATGATTACGCTTATATTCTGTATACTTCAGGTACTACAGGGCTTCCAAAAGGAATAGTAAGAGATATTGGTGGTCACATTGTTGCGCTTAAGTGGACAATGAAAAATATTTATAATATTAATCAAGATGACATTTGGTGGTCTGCAAGTGATATTGGGTGGATTGTAGGTCATTCATATATTGTTTATGCTCCGTTATTTTATGGATGCACAACTGTTCTTTTTGAAGGGAAGCCAGTTGGCACTCCTGATGCTGGTGTTTTTTGGAGAGTTATCTCAGAACATAAAGTTAAATCTTTGTTTACAGCACCAACTGCGATTAGAGCAATAAAAAAAGAAGATCCTAATGGTGAATTTTTTAAAAAATATAATTTGAGTAATTTTGAAAAACTTTTTCTTGCTGGCGAAAGAGCTGATCCAGATACAATTAAATGGTTCGAGAAACTTTCAGGTTCTCCTGTAATTGATCATTGGTGGCAAACAGAAACAAGTTGGGCTATAACATCGGACTGTACAGGCATAGAATCTTTTCCTGTAAAATACGGTTCCGCGTTTAAACCAGTGCCTGGTTATGATTTAAAAGTATTAAACTCAGATGGTAAAGAGGTAGGTCCAGGAAAAATGGGTGACATTGTAGTTAAACTTCCTCTTCCTCCTGGTACTTTCCCAACACTTTGGGGTGCAGACAAAAGATATAAAGAAAATTATATGTCTACTTATCCTGGCTACTACTTAACTTACGACGCAGGTCATATTGATGAAGATGGTTATGTTTGGATCATGTCTAGAACTGATGATATTATAAATGTTGCAGGCCATAGACTGTCGACTGGAGCAATTGAAGAAGTTTTAGCTGAACATAAAGATGTTGCCGAATGTGCTGTACTTGGAATTGCTGATAAACTAAAAGGACAATTGCCAATTGGACTTCTTGCTTTAAAGGCTGGCGTTACAAAAGATAAAAAAGAAATAATTACTGAATGTGTAAAAATGGTTAGAGAAAAAGTGGGTCCGGTTGCAGCTTTTAAAATAGCAATTGTTGTTAAAAGACTTCCAAAAACAAGATCAGGAAAAATATTAAGAGGAACTGTAAGAAAAATAGCAGACAATGAGCCTTATAAAATGCCAGCTACCATAGACGATCCAGCTATTTTGGATGAAATTAAGCAAGATCTTAAAGATAATAATATTTTAAAAAGTTAATTATATATTATTGATTTTAGCTATCATACCTACATCATAGTGGCCAGGAACGTTGCACGCAGCCTCTAAATCTAGAGTGTTATTAAATTTCCAAATCAGTTCAGCTTTATCTCCAGGTGATAATAAAACACTATTAGAATGTGAATGTGCCATAGCAGGATTTTTTTTGGACATCTCCATCATTTTTTTTTTATCAATTTTATCAGCTAAGAGTATTCCGTGTTCTACCATCATCATCATTTCTGGTTGATGCTTTAGATGCATTTCTTTAGAAGCTATATTAAATTCATGAACTAGCTCACCTTTATTTTCTACTACAAATTTAATTGTCTCGTTTTTTTTAATTTCAAATTTATTAGGTTTGTAATAATTGTCATACATTGAAACTTTGATAACTCTATCGACACTTTCTTCACTACCTTTGACACCTATTGCTTTCATTGAGCCGGCAAGAAGAATATTGGGTATAAAAATAAAAATTAGTATCAGTTTTTTCATAATTAAAATTCAAGTGGTATACCCACTTGTTTAGAAACTACTTTACCATTTTCCATCACAATAGATCCGTTAACAATTGTCGCAATAGGAAATCCTTTTACTTTATAATTATTAAAAGGCGTCCATCCACATTTGCTTGCTATCATTTCATCTTTAATAATTTGCTCTTTTTCCATATCTACTATGGTCAAATCAGCATCAAAGTTTTCTTTAATAAAACCCTTATCTTTAATCCCAAATATTTTACATGGATTTTCACACATTAGCTTTATTAATTGTTCTAGAGTGAGTTTGTTATTATTTACATGATCTAACATCACTGGAAATATAGTTTGAACTCCTGGCATTCCTGAAGGTGAATTAGGATATTCTTTTTGTTTATTTTCTTTAGTGTGTGGTGCATGATCAGATCCTAGAACGTCCACAATATTGTTTTTTATAGCTGTCCATAGTCGATCATAATGCTCTTTTGTTCTTAGAGGGGGATTCATTTGAGCATATGTCCCTAATTTATCATAACAATCTGGAGCATATAAAGTTAAATGCTGAGGAGTAGTTTCAAAGGTTACATTTTTTTTGTGCATCGCCAAAAAATCTACTTCCTCTTTTGTTGTCACATGCAACACATGAATTCTTTTATTATATCTCTCTGCAATTTTAACAACTCTTCGAGTTGAAGACATTGCTGTCTCTGTGTTTCTCCACTCAGGATGCGAGTGAACATCTCCTTTTTTAATAAATTTTTTTCTTAAATTTAATATTTCTTCATCTTCTGAATGAATTGAAATTATTCTATCCGCTTTTGAAATTACTTTTTCAATATCTGCTTCCTTATCAACTAATAAATTTCCTGTTGATGATCCTGCAAAAAGCTTAATACCACAACATCCTTTTAAATTTTTTAGTTGAGACAATTGTTCAGTATTTTCTGGTGTTGCCCCAAAATAAAAGGCATAATTACTATGCATTCTATTATTGGCTAATTGAAGCTTCTTTTCAAATTCTATTAGATTGGAAGTTGGTGGATTCGTATTTGGCATTTCGAATAAAGAGGTAACTCCACCCAAGACAGCAGCCTTGCTGCCACTTTCTAAATCTTCTGCGTCTGTGGATCCTGGTTCTCTAAAATGAACCTGTGTATCTATTATTCCTGGAAGTATTACTTTGTTTGTAGCATCGTAAACTTTTGAACTATTCAGTTCAATTTTACCTATCTTTTTAATTTTTTTTCCCGATAAACCTAGATCTGCTTTAATTAACTTACCATTTACATAGCAAGATCCATTTTTAACGATGAGACTATAATTATCAGACATGTTTTTAAAAATTATTATATTATATACTCTATTTGTATGGAAAAAGACCAGATTATTATTTTAGAAAATAGGGGGCTAATCTCCATCACTGGAGTAGACGCGAAAGAATATCTTCAAAATATAATTACAAACGATATAGGCAAAGTATCCAGAAACAACTCGATTTTTGCAGCATTATTAAGCCCACAAGGAAAATACTTATTTGATTTTTTTGTAATTAAAAGTAATGAGGGATATTTATTAGATTGTGATGGAAGCTTAGTAAAAGAACTTTTAAGTAATTTATTTAAATACAAAATTAGATCAAAAATAGAGATAAAAGATTTGTCATCAAGTTATGTTGTTGGGGTAATAAATTTTGAAAATTTTAAGATAATGCAGAAAGAACTAGGTAAAGAGGAAATGACCCTCCAATATAGAGACAGTCCAACTTTTATTGATCCGAGGGATAGTGAATTAGGAGCTAGAATTATATCTCCTTTAGAAAAGCTGTATTTGACAATTAAAAAGCTTAATTTAAAAATTGTAAAAAATAATTCTTATATTGAAAAAGCTTTTCTTAAAGGAATTCCTATAGAGGGATTAAATAATTTACAAAATCAGTTATTTGGGCTTGAAGTAAATTTTGAAAAATTAAATGCAATTGATTTTAAAAAAGGTTGCTACGTTGGGCAAGAAAATACAGCTAGAATGAAGATGAAAAATAAAATTAGAAGACAATTAATGTCTATAAAATCTGAAAAAAAGTTAAAAATTGGCGATGAAATTAAATATAACGATAACATAATTGGAAAAGTTTTAATTGATAAACCGTTTCCTTTTGCAGTTATAAAATTATTTGATCCTGAATTTTCTGTATTCAAAAATAAAAAACTCAAAATTAATGACAATAATGTTGAAATAATATCGTGAAAACTAAAAATGTAAATTTTAATTGGTCTTGTAATAACACTTGGAGAGTAAGTGCGAAGAATACTTTGTGGTGTTTATTAGGTTGTTCAATAGGAGACTTTGGAACTATTTTGTTTTTTCAAATAACGAAAATTCCTTTTTTTGTTTTAGGTATAATGATTTTAGCAATAATCAATGGGCTTATTACAAGTATTATTCTTGAAACAATTATTCTAATGAAACAGAAATTTAAATTTTCAGAGGCTTTAAAGACTGCGATGGGAATGAGTTTCATTTCAATGATAAGCATGGAAATAGCAATGAATTTAGTGGATTATCTATTAGTTGGTGATGCGAAACTAACTTGGTGGGTAATACCCTTTATGCTAACAGCTGGCTTCTTAACTCCTTGGCCTTATAATTATTGGAGGTTAAAAAAATTTAATGCTGCCTGTCATTAAAATTTATAAAGCATTTAACAGTCTAGATAATGAAGCAAGAATACCGTAACCACTCAATTCAATAAATAAAATTATTAAAACAATTAATATTATTCTTTTATGTTTATGGAAAAATTCCATATTTATACCCTTTTTTTGGTGCGGTCGGAGAGACTCGAACTCTCACGGGAAGCCCACACGCCCCTCAAGCGTGCCTGTCTACCAATTTCAGCACGACCGCATATTAATTATGCGACAATAAATGAATGACAATTTTAGTTCAAGTTGATAGATTAGAATAAGTATGTCTGTACAAGAGCAATTAAATAGTAATACAGCTGAGATTTATAAAAAAATCTCTAAACACGTGCCTGAAATTGAGTGGAAAGTACATGCTCCATTAATTGAAAAAATAAATAAACTTAAAAAAGAGAAAAATGCTGTAATCCTTGCGCACAATTATCAAACACCAGAAATTTATCACGGTGTCTCAGACATAGCTGCGGACTCGTTAGCCTTAGCTGTAGAAGCTGCCAAAACTTCTGCAGATATAATTGTTTTGTGTGGAGTTCACTTTATGGCTGAAACTGCAAAATTAATGAGCCCTGAAAAAAGAGTTTTCATTCCTGATATGAAGGCTGGTTGCTCTCTTTCAGAATCTTTAACAGGAGAAGACGTTAGATTGCTAAAAAAAAAATATCCAGGTGTTCCAGTAGTATCGTATGTCAATACTTCTGCTGATGTAAAAGCTGAAACAGACGTCTGTTGTACTTCAGCTAATGCGGTAAAGGTTGTTGAGTCATTAAAGACTGATCAGGTAATATTTTTACCCGATCAACACTTAGCAAACTATGTAGCAAAACAAACAAAGGTAAAAATTATTTCTTGGAAAGGATCGTGTATAGTTCACGAGCAGTTTTCAGCTAAAGAAATTGAGGATATAAGAAAAAATAATCCTGGAATAAAGGTTATTGGTCACCCAGAATGTCCGAGCGATGTTTTAGATGCGTGTGATTTTGCAGGGTCAACTGGTAGTATGATTGATTATGTGAAAAAAAACCAACCAAAAAAAGTAATGTTAGTTACAGAATGTTCAATGAGTGACAACGTTCAATCTGATAATCCAAATGTTGAATTTATAAAGCCTTGCAATTTATGTCCTTACATGAAGAAAATTACACTAGAAAAGATTTTAGATTGTTTATTAAATGAAAAAAATGAGATCTTTATAGAAAAAAAAATAGCTGATGCAGCTCGTAAGTCAGTAAAAAGAATGGCTGAAATTGGTCGTTAGATCAGTGTTAAAATTAAATCAAAAATATATTAATTCTGTCGTTAAAAAAGCCCTAGATGAAGATTTAAAACCTAGAGGCGATATCACAACTAATTTGATTAGTTTTAAAAATAAGGAATCAAAAGCGAGGATCGTTGCCAAACAAAATGGAATTATTGCTGGACTAGATTTTTGTAAAGCAGCTTTCAAATTAATCGGTAAAGAAGCAAGTTTTAAAGTAAAAATAAAAGATGGAAAAAAGATTAAAAAAAATAAAGTTATTGCAGAAATAAAAGCTAAAACAAAAACAATTTTAATTGCTGAAAGGACTGCTTTAAATTTTTTAAATCATGCTTCAGGTATAGCTACCTTAACCAACCAATATGTTAAAAAAGTAAATAAAAAAACTAAAATATGCTGTACTCGCAAAACTATACCAAATCTCAGATTGTTAGAAAAATATGCTGTAAAAAAAGGTGGAGGATACAATCATCGTTATAATTTAAGTGATGAAATATTAATCAAAGATAATCATATAAGCGCTGAAAATAATTTAAAAAGATTGATCAAAAAAGCTGTCAAAACTAAAAAAATCATTACTGTTGAGATAGAAAACTTAAAACAATTAAATCAAGTTTTAGGTATAAAATTTAAAAGAATTTTATTCGATAATATGAGCGCAAAACAATTAAAAAAATGTTTAAAAATTTGCAAAAATAAATATGAAACTGAGTATTCTGGTAACGCTACTCTCAAAAATATTAAGAAAATTTCAAACACAGGAATTAATAGAATCTCGGTAGGAGCTATAACCCATAGCGCCAAATCTTTTGATTTTAGTTTAGAATTATCTTCTTAGCTCAGCTTGAGCAGCAGCTAGTCTTGCAACAGGAACTCTGAATGGTGAACAGGAAACATAATTCAAACCTGTTCTAGAACAAAACTCAATACTCTTTGGATCTCCACCATGCTCACCACAAATACCTAATTTAAGTTTTTTATTCGCTTTTCTTCCCCTGGAAGAAGCTAGTTCAACAAGCTCACCTACTCCACTTTGATCAATACTCACAAAAGGATCGACTTCAAAAATTTTATTATTGATATAATCATTTAAAAATTTACCCGAGTCATCTCGACTAATACCTAACGTAGTTTGTGTTAAGTCATTAGTTCCAAAACTAAAGAAATCTGCATGTTTTGAGATTGATTTAGCTTGTAAGGCAGCTCTTGGTAACTCGATCATTGTCCCAACGATATAGTCTAACTTAGTTTTATTTTTTAATTCAATTTTTTTAGCTATTCTTTTTACTAAAGCTCTTAAAATTTTTAATTCTGTATCTGTTGAAACTAATGGTATCATTATTTCAACAAACGCTGCTTTTGTTTTTTCTTTTTTTAGTTCAACTAATGCTTCAAAAATAGCTTCGCACTGCATCTCATAAATTTCTGGAAATGAAATTCCAAGTCTACATCCTCTATGACCTAACATTGGATTTTCTTCGTGAAGTTCTGCAATTCTATTTTTAATTTCTTTAGGAGATAAATTTAAAGATCTTGCAACTTCTTCTATGTCTTTTTCCGCTTTAGGTAAAAACTCGTGCAAAGGTGGATCTAACAATCTCACAGTCACCGGCAAACCAGACATAATTTTAAATATTTTTTTAAAATCATCTTTTTGATGAGGTAAAAGCTTTAACAGCGCATGATTTCTATCTTCTATGGATCTAGATAAAATCATTTGTCTTACTGACAAAATTCTTTCTTCGTCAAAAAACATGTGTTCTGTTCTACAAAGACCAATACCTTCAGCACCAAATTCTCTTGCTGTTTTGCTATCTTCTTCTGTCTCTGCGTTGGTTCTAACTCTTAATTTTCTAAATTCATCGGCCCATTTCATAATTGTAGAAAAGTATCCCGATATTTCAGGTTGAACCGTTGGAACTAAACCTTTTATTACCTTTCCACTTCCTCCATCGATGGTTATAACATCGCCCTCTTTTATAATTTCATTTCCTGCTTTAAATTGTTTTGTTTCATAATCAATTGTAATTTCACTTGAACCGGATACGCAAGGCCTGCCCATGCCTCTTGCAACTACAGCCGCGTGGCTTGTCATTCCACCTCGTGCTGTTAAAATTCCTTTTGCGGCATGCATACCGTGAATATCCTCTGGAGAAGTTTCTAATCTGACCAATATTGTATCTTGCATCATTCCATTTAGTCTTTCAGCTTCGTCGGCAGTGAAAACAACTTTTCCACTTGCGGCTCCTGGTGATGCAGGTAAACCAGAAGCAATAATTTCTTTTTCAACTTTCTCATCTAAAGTTGGATGTAATAAGGTATCAAGTGTGTTTGGATCAATTCTTAATATTGCTTCTTTTTTTGAAATAAGCTTTTCTTTAACCATATCTACTGCAATTTTAATTGCTGCTTTTGCTGTTCTTTTTCCAGATCTTGTCTGTAGCATCCATAATTTTTTATTTTCTACAGTGAACTCAATATCTTGCATGTCTCGATAATGTTTTTCTAGTTTAACGAAAACTTTTGCAAGTTGTTGGTAAACTTGAGGCATAACTTCTTCCATTGAAAGTTCTTTTGAGCCCGAGTCTAGTTTAGCTTTTTTTGTAATGTATTGAGGTGTTCTTGTTCCAGCAACTACATCTTCACCTTGGGCATTAATTAAAAATTCTCCAAAGAATAATTTTTCTCCTGTTGAAGGGTTTCGAGTAAAAGCTACTCCGGTAGAACAATCTTTTCCCATGTTTCCAAAAACCATAGCTTGAACGTTTACTGCTGTTCCCCAATGATCTGGGATTTGATTTAATTTTCTATAAGTCTTAGCTCTTTGGCTTTCCCAAGATAAAAATACTGCGTTTATAGCTCCATAAAGTTGCTGTTTAACATCTTGAGGAAAACTAATTTTTTTTTCTTTTTCCACTAGTTCTTTAAAATTTTTAATTAATCCATCCCAATCACTTTCATCAAGATCTGTATCTAACAAAACTCCTTTGGTAAGTTTATAATTATCAATTAATTCTTCAAACAAATGCCCCTCAATACCTAGAACAACATTGCTATACATTTGAATAAATCTTCTATAGCTATCTTTCGCAAATCGGCCATTTGATGTTTTTTTACTTAAAGCTTCTACTGTTTTGTCATTAAGACCAAGATTTAATATTGTGTCCATCATACCTGGCATTGAAACACGTGCCCCAGATCTTACTGAAACAAGTAATGGATTTTTTAAATCACCAAATTTCTTTTTAGTTTTTTTTTCAATTTGCTTTAATTCTGCTTCAATATTTTTAATTATTTTATTAGGTAATTTTTTTTTATTTTTGTAAAAAATATCACATACATTAGTAGATATAGTAAAACCTGGAGGAACAGGTAAGCCTAATCTACCCATTTCACCAAGGTTTGCTCCTTTGCCACCTAATATATATTTTTTATTTTTTAGTTTTTTTGCTGATTTGTCATCAAAACTAAATATTACCTTTGCCATTAAATACCTTCTAATTTAGAAAAATTAATAAAACTATTAAATGTATTACAAAACATTTTTAATAATTCTAGTCTATTTTTCTTAATATCTTGATTTTCGTCATTTACAACCACGTTGTCAAAAAAATTATCTGTAAATTGTTTTGTTTCTGACAGCCTTATTAGTAAGTTTTCATAATCTTTATTGTTTTCTTTCACTGTTAAAGCTTTTCTAATTTCATTAATTTTCTCAAAAAGCTGTTTTTCTTCCTCTGTTCTGAATAAAACAACATCAGGTCTACCATCAATTCCTTGCCCTTCTTTATCTGTAATATTTGACGCTCGTTTGTAGGAACTAATAGCATTAATTCCAACATCTTTTTTAATGTATCTATTCATAAGCATTGTCTTTTTATAAAGGTCTAAAAAATTATCCCCGACATTAGAGCTTACCGAAGCTTCAATAATATCAGTTTTGATATTTTTTAATTTTAAAATATTTCTCATTCTTTCATTTAAAAATTCAAGCACCTCAACTTCTGTATTTTCATTTTCTATTCTCACACCTTGTTCTTCATATAGTCTTATAGAATAATTAATTATCTCTCTTAATTTAATAGATAATTTATTTTCAATAATAATTCTTAGTAAACCAATTGCTGATCTTCTAAGCGCGTAAGGATCTTTAGAGCTTGTTGGCTTTTCATTTATTAAAAAAAAACCGGTCAAACTATCAATCTTGTCTACAATAGCAATTGAATAGCTAAAAGGTTTTTTTGGTACTCGAGATGTTAAACCAATAGGAAGATAGTGTTCGCTCACAGAGTTTGCCACATCTTCCTCAAAACCTTGGGCTAAAGCGAAATACTTTCCCATCACGCCTTGTAATTCTGGATATTCACCAACTAAATCGGAACATAAATCTGCTTTTGAAATAGAAGCGCTTACTTGAATTTTTTCTTTATTAATATTCAATTCATCAGAGAGTAAGCCTGCAAGGTTTCTAATTCTTTGAGTTTTGTCATAGATTGTTCCAATTTTTTCGTAAAATGTAATTTTTTTAAGACTTGCTATTTGTTTAATAAGGTTTTTAGATCTGTCTTTTTTCCAAAAAAACTTAGCATCTGAAAGTCTTGCGTCTACAACTCTTCTATTTCCATCTGTAATAAGTTTTTTTTCATCTTTTTTGTTTGCTACAACAAAAAACTGATTGGTTAGTTTTTCTCGGGAGTCAAATATAGGAAAATATCTTTGATGTTTTTCGAGCGTAGAAATAATTATTTCATTAGGTATCTTTAAATAATCTTTATCAAAGTTGACTAATAAAACGTTTGGATCTTCAACGATATTGACAACTTCTTCTAGGAGACGATCATTATATTGTTTTTTATAATTTTTTAATTTTATAACTGAGTCAAATCTTTTTAAAATTATTTTTTTTCTCTCATTTTGATCCAATATAATTTTATTAGTTTTAAGAAATGATTGATATTCATTAAAATTTTTAATCTTTTTAGATTTTGTAACTAAATTTTGTTCAATAATGACATGGTCACAAGACTCTAAATGTTGAACTTTAAAAAGTAGTTTTTTGCTATTAAATATAGCAAATATTGATCTGAGAGGCCTTCCCCACATCAAATTATTTGTTGACCATTTCATGGATTTTTTCCAACTAATTTCCGCTATAGCTTTTGGCAAAATAGTAGCCAGTAAATTTGCAACTAAAATATTTTTTTCTAAAGTTTTTATAAAGTAAAAATCACCTTTTTCTGTCGACTTTTTAAATAGATCTTTTGCGGAAACATTCCTTGACTTCATAAACCCCTCTAAAATATTCTTCTCTACACCTACTTTAGGTCCTCTAATTTCGTTGGGTTTTATTTTTATATTTTCGGGAAGACCCTTAATATAAATACTTAGTCTAGTCGGACATGAATACTCTAAACATTCTTTATAGTTTACACCTTCGTTTTTTAAGGATTTTTCCATGAATTGTTTTAGTTGATTTCTGGCATTTATTTGAAGCTGAGGTGGTATTTCTTCGCTATAAAGCTCGAGCAAAAATTCAGACATAAAAATTTAAATTTGAGTGCTTAACCAAAGTGCCCCACACCCTTTTGAAAGTTCTCTTATTCTATTTATATAACCAGTTCTCTCAGCAACACCAATAACTCCCCTAGCATCAAGTAAATTAAACAAGTGGCTAGCTTTCAAGCATTGGTCATAAGCTGGTAAAGAAAGTTTTTTATCTAACAATGATTTACATTCTGTTTCACAAGCTTCAAAATTTTTTAACAAAGTTTCAGTGTTAGCAAATTCAAAATTATAAGCAGAAAATTCTTTTTCTGCTTGTAAAAATACTTCTCTATACTTAACGCCTTCATTATTCCAATCTAAATCAAATACATTTTTTTTACCCTGAACAAACATGCACAATCTCTCCAAACCATAAGTTAATTCTACAGGAACTGGTTTACATTCTATTCCAGTCATTTGCTGGAAATATGTAAATTGAGTAATCTCCATACCATCGCACCATACTTCCCAGCCTAATCCCGCTGCACCTAGAGTCGGGCTTTCCCAATCATCCTCAACAAATCTAATATCATGATTTTTTACATCTATTCCAATAGCTGATAAACTTTTTAAATAGATTTGTTTGATATTTTCAGGAGAAGGTTTGATTATAACTTGGTACTGATAATAATGTTGTAGTCGATTTGGATTTTCTCCATACCTGCCGTCTGTAGGTCTTCTTGAAGGTTGTACATAGGCTGCTTTCCAAGAATTTGGTCCTAGTGATCTTAAAGTTGTTGCTGGATGAAATGTGCCAGCCCCTACTTCTAAATCATATGGCTGAAGAATTACACAACCATAATTGCCCCAGAATTTTTGTAAATTCATTATTATTTCTTGAAATGATAAAAATTTTAATTTCTTTTTTTTTGGCATTTATAAACCAAATCTTTGCCACATCGATTTTTCTTCTAAATTATTTATTATTTTATCAATAGGATCCGAAATTGATGATGAAAGTTTTTTTGCTAAAAATCCTTTTCTCTTTTCAAAGTTTTTAATAATAACTTTATCACCAAATTTTTCTTTTAGAATTTGATCGGCGTTTCCAATGCCATCAATCAAACCTAGCTTTAAAGCAGATTTACCTGTCCAAAATTCTCCTGTAAAAATATTATTCTTTTCTGGATCTTTCAATTTTGATCCTCTGCTATTTTCAACTACTTTAATAAAATCAGCATGTAACTCTAATTGAATATTTTTCAATCTTTTTACATCTTCCTCTTTTTCTTCTACAAATGGGTCTAAAGTGCTTTTATTTTTTCCTGCTGTATAAACTCTTCTTTGAACTCCAATCTTTTGAATCAAATCTTTAAATCCAAAAGAAGCTGATATAACTCCAATGGAACCAATTATTGAACTTGAGTTAGCAAATATTTCATCTCCTGCACAAGCTATGAAATAGCCTCCAGAGGCAGCAACATCTTCGGCAAAAATTAGAACTTTTATTTTTTTTTTATCTGCAAGCTCTCTTATATAGCTGTAAATTAAATGAGATTGTACTGGAGAACCTCCCGGTGAATTTATTGAAATAGCGACATGAGAAATTTTTTTTACTGAAAAAGCTTTTTTTAAGATATCCCTTTGATTTGCCAATTCCATACCTTGTTTAAATCTACCAGCAGAGCCAATAATCCCTGTTAGCCTCACGTGAGGAATTACTGTTTTTTTTTTGAAAATTGAAAACATATTTTTTTTTGATAGTTACAATTATTCTTATAACAGTAATAAGTTAAATTTTAATTATTTTATTACGCTACTTCTAGTTGAATTAAAGGTGCGTCACCACGGTTTCATTTAAAAATTTATTATTTTAAAAAACAACTATAATTAAGATATATGGGATCCGTTGTACCGCTAAAAAAATCTGCAAATTCAGCTTACCTTGAGCTTAAAAACCTACTGGGTAAAAAACTTGACAAAGTTGAAAGTGTTATTGAAGCTAAATTGAAAAGTGATGTTAATTTGATTGAAAAAATGAGTGGACATCACCTCAAGTCAGGAGGAAAACGACTTAGAGCTCTTTTAACTTTAGGGTCAGCAAAATTATCTGGCTACGAATTAGGAAGTAGAGATATAAATTTAGCTGCATGTGTAGAACTTATTCACTCAGCAACACTATTACATGATGATGTAATTGATGAAAGTTCATTAAGAAGAGGAGTAAAGACTACTAATTCTATCTGGGGAAATCAGTCTTCTATTTTAGTAGGTGACTATCTTTTAAGTAGATGTTTTGAAATAATGGTAGATGACGGTGATTTAGAAATTTTAAAATTATTATCTTCAACGTCAGCAAAAATTGCGCAAGGTGAAGTTTTGCAGCTTCAGCATAAAGGAGAAGCTGACCTTCTAGAAGATACATATATTGATATCATAAATATGAAAACCGCTTCACTTTTTTCAGCTGCAACGAAAACTGGTGCGTGTCTCGCGAAAGTAAATGAAAAAGAAAAAAAAGCTTTAGAGTCCTACGGAAGAAATTTAGGTCTGGCATTTCAAATTGCTGATGACGCGCTTGATTATTACGGAAAAGATAAATTTTTTGGAAAAGAAATTGGTAAAGATTTTTTTGAGGGAAAAGTAACTCTTCCTTTAATAATTATATTTCAAAAAGGCAATAAAGAGGAAAGAGAATTTTTATCAGAAATTTTAAAAAAAGATAAACGGAATGAAGATGATTTTAGTGAAACTTTAGCCTTAATTAATAAATATAAAGCTATAGAGGCAAGTTTAAAAAGAGCTGAGTATTTTGTAAGCGTATCTCACGACTCCCTGGGAATTTTTCCTGATAATGAAGAAAAAAAAATTTTACAAAATTTAACTAGTTTTAGTCTCAATAGATCTTTTTAAGGATAAAGAAGTTCTTTATTCCATTTATTATCAAATTTTTTATAATTTAATCTTTCGTGAATTCTACCCTCTCCATCTAACCAAAATTCTATTTGATTTGGAATAAGTCTCCACCCAGACCAATCTGGTGGTCTTGGAACGTTATTTTGATCAGGAAATTTTTTTTCAAATTCTTTTATTTTATTAATAAAAGTCTCTCTCTTACTAAGAACTTGAGATTGAGAAGAAGCCCATGCTCCGATTCTATTTTTATAGGGTCTTGTATAATAATAATTATCAGCCTCTTTGGAAGTTACTTCTTCAACTTTTCCTAATATTCTTACTTGCCTTCTTAAGCTCTTCCAATGAAAACACATTGATGCTTTTTTATTGCCTTTTAATTCTTCTCCTTTTTTACTTTTAAAGTTTGTATAAAAAACAAAACCTTTTTCATTTAATCCTTTCAACAAAACCATTCTTACATTTGGTTGGTTGTCTTTGTCCGATGTGGCTACCGCTACGGCGTTAGGATCGTTTATTTCACTTTTCTCGGCCTCAGAAAACCATTTTTTGAATAAATCGATAGGATTATCTGCCTCTTCAAAGCAGCTATCTAGTCCAAGTGAATTTTTGCCATTTTTTTGATTCATATATTCTATAAAATAATTTATACATTAAATAACTATGTCTTTTAATACTTTTGGCAAAATATTTAGATTTACCACATGGGGAGAATCTCATGGTCCAGCAATAGGCTGTGTAATTGACGGCTGCCCTCCAAATATACCTTTATTGGAAAAAGATGTCCAAAAAGACATGGATAGACGTAGACCTGGGCAGTCTAAATTTACAACTCAGAGAAAAGAGTCAGATAAAGTGATTTTTTTATCAGGTGTATTTGAAGGAAAAACCACTGGGACACCAATTTCGATTATAATTTATAATGAGGATAAAAAATCCAGAGATTACGAGTCTATAAAAAATAAATTTAGACCAGGGCACGCTGATTTCACTTACTTCAAAAAATATGGAATCAGAGATTTCAGAGGTGGTGGAAGACAGTCTGCTAGAGAAACTGCTTGCAGAGTTGCGGCTGGTGCTGTTGCTAAAATAGTTCTAAAAAAGATTATTGGCTCAAAGTTTAATGTGATAGGTGCTGTCACTCAATTGGGATTAATGTCATGCAATAAAAAAAATTGGAAAAATTCAGAGATAAGAAAAAACCCTTTTTTCTGTCCTGATAAAAAATCAGTTAAGCTTTGGGAAAAATATCTTTTGGCAGTTAGAAAAGCTGGCTCTTCTTGTGGAGCTGTAATTGAATTAAGAGCATCTGGAATACCTGTAGGTTTAGGTGCACCTATTTATTCTAAATTAGATACTGATATCGCTGCTGCCCTGATGAGTATAAACGCAGTTAAAGGTGTAAATATTGGATCAGGTATGAACGCAGCTTTTTTAAGTGGCGAAGAAAATTCTGATGAAATGAGAAAAGGTTCAGGTAAAATTAAATTTAAAACTAATCATGCTGGAGGGATATTAGGGGGTATTTCCTCTGGTCAAGATATTGTAGCATCTTTTGCTGTTAAACCTACTTCATCAATTTTAACTAGCAGGGAAACTATCGACAAAAAAGGTAAAAACACAAAAATTTCTGTTAAAGGAAGACATGATCCTTGTGTTGGAATTAGAGCAGTGCCAATAGGAGAAGCAATGATAAGCTGTGTGTTGTTAGATCATTTGCTCATGCACAGAGCACAGTGTGGTTAACCCAAGATTTTATTTTTATTTTTAGCTAAAACAATATTTGAATTTAGAGTTTCTTGTATTTTACTTGCAATTGACAGACTGTCTAATCCTGCTTTTTCATACATTTTTTCTGGAGTATCTTGATCAATAAAAATATCAGGTAAAATCATAGATCTGAATTTTAATCCTTTATCGAATACTCCTCTATCAGATAGAAATTGCATTACATGTGAACCAAACCCTCCAACTGATCCCTCTTCAATTGTGATTAAAGCTTCATGATTATTTGCTGTTTCTATAATCAATTTTTCATCAAGTGGCTTAGCAAACCTAGCGTCGATAATAGTAATATTTATTCCTTTTTTAGATAATATAATTGAGGCTTTCTTGCACTCCTCTAATCTTGTTCCAAAATTTAGGATTGCAGCTTTTTTTCCCTCCTGAACAATTCTTCCTTTCCCGATTTCTAGTAGTTCATTTATTGAAGGCAGAGAAACTCCTGTTCCATTTCCTCTTGGATATCTAAACGCTGAAGGACGATCATTTATATGAACTGAAGTATTAATCATTTTAATTAGTTCAGACTCATCACTTGCAGCCATAACTACAAAATTAGGTAATGTAGTTAAATAAGTTATGTCAAATGAACCAGCATGTGTTGGTCCATCTGCACCAACTAGACCGGCTCTATCTATAGCAAATCTAACTGGTAAAGATTGGATAGCAACATCATGTACAACCTGATCATAAGCTCTTTGTAAGAAAGTTGAATAAATCGCAGCATATGGTTTATACCCTTCGGTTGCTAAACCAGCTGCAAAAGTAACAGCATGTTGCTCTGCAATTCCAACATCAAAGGTTCTATCTGGAAATTTTTTCTCAAATAAATTTAGACCGGTTCCAGATGGCATAGCTCCTGTTATACCAATAATTTTGGTATCTTGCTCTGCATGTTTGATTAAGGTTTCAGCAAATACTTTTGTATATGAAGGCGCGTTTGATCTTGATTTGCTTTGCTCTCCAGTGGCTACATTAAATTTAGAAACTCCGTGATACTTGTCTCCAGACTCCTCAGCTGGCTTATAGCCTTTTCCTTTTTGTGTTCTAACATGAATTAATATTGGACCCTGATGATTTGAGTTTTTAACATTTTCAAATATTTGAACCAAATTATCAACATCATGTCCGTCAAGAGGACCAATGTAATAAAAACCTAATTCACTAAATAAAGTTCCTCCTGTCACTATTCCTCTTAATAAATCCTCTGCTTTACCGGCTTTCTGACTGAATCTTTTAGAAAATGCAGAAATAACCATTTTAATTGTTTCTCTTAAACTAAAATATAATTTTCCAGACAAAAGTTTTGCTAAATACTTACTCATAGCGCCTACAGGTTTAGCGATTGACATGTCATTATCGTTTAAAATAACTATAAGTTTTGACTTTAAGGCCCCAGCATTATTCATAGCCTCGTAAGCCATACCTGCACTCATTGCTCCGTCACCTATTACTGCAACAACATTATTGTTATTATTGGATAATTTTTTAGCCACTGCCATTCCGAGTGTTGATGAAATTGATGTTGAACTGTGTGCAGCGCCAAAAGGATCGTACTCGCTCTCAGATCTTTTAGTAAATCCTGATAAGCCTCCACCTTTTCTAAGTGTCTTAATTCTATCTTTTCTTCCAGTAATAATCTTATGTGGATAGCATTGATGGCTTACATCCCAAACTAATTTATCTTTAGGGGTATCAAACACATAATGTAAAGCTACTGTTAATTCTACAACTCCTAATCCTGCTCCAAGATGTCCTCCTGTTTCTGAAACAACATCAATCAATTCTTCTCTCAATTCATCTGATGCTTGTTTGAGTTGATCTCTCTTTAATTTTCTTAAATCTGAGGGAAAGTTAATATGTCTAATAAGTTTAGTCATTAAAAATTTCTATTAAGTATAAATTCTATTGTATTCGATAAATCATTTGCTTTTTTTCCATGTTTTTTTAATTTAAATAATATTTTTTCCTTCAAATTATTTGCATAAGTATTTGCTTTTTTATATCCCATCAATTTAATTAATGTAGATTTTCCTTTTTTATAATCTTTATTTGTAGGTTTACCAACTAATTTTTTTGAACCTTTTATATCTAAAAAATCATCTGCAAACTGAAATAAAAGACCGATTTCTTCTCCTAAATTGCCTAAAAACTTTTTTTCTTTATTGCTTTTTTTGGCTAATACGCCTACTGCGTAAAGGCAAAAATTAAATAATTTTCCTGTTTTTTTTTTCTGCATTTCTATTATTTGCCCTAAGCTTTTTCTTTTATTCTCAAATTTTAAATCTAACTCTTGACCTCCTGCAATACCTGTATGGCCTGAGCAAAATGCTAAAGAATTAATGACTTCAATTTTAATTTTTGGATGAATGGAATAATTTTTATCTGCAATGATTTCAAATGCTAAAGTTAATAAAGAATTACCTGCTAGTACCGCAGAGGCCTCACCAAACTTAATATGAGCAGCAGGTTTGCCTCTTCTAACAGAGTCATTATCCATACATGGCAAATCATCATGAATTAATGAGTATGAGTGGATACATTCAACGGCAGCACAAATATTAATTAATTTTTTTTGGTCTATATTAAATATTTTTCCCGCACTTAGTATTATTGTAGATCGAATTTTTTTTCCCCCATCTATGACTCCGTACTTCATGGGGTGAATAAGTAAGGACCCGTGTTGTTTGTTAAGATAATTGATTAAAAACTTATCTATTGTTTTTGCATTTTCTATTAATCTATTTTTTATCATCTTTTTTATTTTCTTTTTTAATAGAGGAAATTTCTTTAACTTTTTTCTTAAATAATATGTCAATGTGATTATTAAGCTGAATTAATCGTTTATAATCATCTATAGAGCTTTCTAGATCTACATTTTTGCTCTCTAGTTTATTTAAAATATCGTTAATTTCTTCTCTAGCCTCTTTTAGTGATTTACTTTTAACTTCAGCTGGAATATTTTCATTTTTCATTAGTCTTATAATAATAACATTATGAAAAATATCTATTCAAATATATTTCCTTTTAACAAAAAAACACTGAACAAATCAGTTGAGACTTTAAAAAAAGGAAATGTAGTAGGTTTGCCTACTGAAACAGTTTATGGATTAGCTGGAAATGCGTATTCAAGAATTGCTGTTCAAAAAATTTATAGTCTTAAAAAAAGACCAAAAAAGAATCCATTAATTGTTCATTATTTAGAATATAAACACGCAAAAAATGATGTAATTTTTAATAAGAATTTTTATAAATTATATAAAAAATTTTGTCCTGGACCTATTACTTTCATCTTAAAAAAAAAAAATAAATCTAAAATTCAATCTTCTGTTACTGCTAAATTAAATACAGTTGCAATAAGATTTCCAAGCCACAGAACTACAAGATCAGTTCTCAAAAAACTTAATTTTCCCTTGGCTATGCCTAGTGCAAATTTATCTTCAGGAGTTAGCCCAATAAATGCTCAAGATGTTACTGACGAATTTAAAAAAAAAATCAAAATAATTATTAACAGTGGAAATTCAAAAATTGGTATTGAGTCAACTGTTATTAGCTTAGTTGGAAAACCAAAAATCTTAAGACCTGGAATAATTGTAGCTAAAACTATAAAAAAATTTTTCAAAATTAATATTATAAAAAAAAGTTCAAGAATTAGTTCACCAGGTATGTTAAAAAAACATTACTCACCAGGTATTCCTATATTGTTAAACCAAAAAAAAGCAGATAAAAATTGCGCATTTATTACACTTGGAAAAAATTACAAGTATAATAGAAATTATTTTAACCTGAGTAAAAAATCAGACTTGAAAGAAGCTGCATCTAATTTATACAAAACTCTTAGAAAAATAAAAAAACAAGGGTTTAAAAAGATTCACGTCGTAAAAATACCAAATGTAGGCGTAGGTATAGCGATAAATGATAGATTAAAAAGAGCTGCGAATTAAATGTTTATTCAAGTAAAAAATCTTTCTAAAATATTTAAAAAGAATTTAGCGGTTGATAGAATTAATTTTCATATAGATAAAAATAAAACTTTAGGCTTATTGGGGCCTAATGGGTGCGGTAAAACTACTTCTATTGGTATGTTGCTTGGATTAATTGAGCCTTCCGAAGGTGAAATTATGATCGATGATAAAAATCTTAAGACTTATGATAGGGATAAAATATTAAATAAGATAAATTTTTGCTCTCCTTATATCGAGCTACCAAAAAAACTAACTGTCAAACAAAATTTAGAGGTTTATGGAAGGTTATACGGTGTTAAAAACTTAAATGAAAGAATTTTAACAATATCAGAAGATTTAGACATAAAAAAATTTTTTAGAAGAAAAACTGGCGAGCTATCTTCAGGACAAAAAAATAGAGTATCTTTAGCAAAATCATTAATAAATAAACCTGAAATTTTACTTTTAGATGAACCAACAGCAAGTCTAGATCCAGATATTGGCGACTTTGTGAGAAGTTATATTCAAGAATATAAGTCAAAAAATCAAGTCACTTTGCTTCTTGCCTCTCACAATATGAACGAAGTTGAGAGACTTTGCGACAGTATAATCATGATGAAAAAAGGGAAAATAATAGATAGAGGAACTTGTAAAGAAATAATAAATAAACATGGAAGAAATAATTTAGAAGAAACATTTCTCAAACTAGCTAGGAGTAAAGATGAATTTCAATAAAATCTACGCTTTAGGGCTTAGACATATTTATTTAATAAGTAATTCTTTACCTAGGGTTATAGATTTAATTTACTGGCCAACTGTGCAAATTTTTCTTTGGGGATTCATATCTAAATTTTTTACTTTAAACTCAGAGTATTACAGCAACACTGTTGGTATAATTTTGACCGCTGCAATCCTATATGACTTCTTATTTAGAGTAAGCATAAGTTTTAATATGATGTTTTTAGAAGAAATATGGAGTAGAAATTTTACAAATTTATTTATCGCTCCAATTAAAATAAGTGAAATTATTACCTCACTTACGTTAACAGCGATTTTAAGAGCACTAATTGGTTTGGTTCCTGCTGCCATTTTAGCAATACCTCTTTTTGGTGTTTCAGTTTTCAAACTTGGTATACCTTTATTATTTTTATTATTACCGCTATACCTTTTTGGAGTTACCTTAGGGCTTTTAGTAACATCAGGATTATTAAGATTTGGTCCTTCGTTTGAGAACATTGCATGGGCAAGTTTATTTTTTTTAGCTCCACTAGGATGTATATATTATCCTATAGAAATTTTACCTTATTCTCTTCAAATTATAGCAAAGGGTTTACCTTTGGTTCATATATTTGAGGAAATGAGAAACATTTTACTAGATAATAGCATCAATTATTTTGACATAATTAAATCAATATTTATATCTATAGTTTATTTTATTTTAGGTGTTATAATTTTTTATTCCTCTTACTTAGGAGCTAAAAAAAGAGGAACATTAATAAATATGGGTGAATAATCTTATGAATGAAATAGTTAAAGAAATTAAAAAAAATGAGACACCTCCAAAAGTGGTCAAAAACATATTTAGCGAAAAACAAATTAAAAGTTTTTTAGAATTATATAAAAATTTGCCAATTACGGTTCATAATAAAAAACAAAATGTAATAAAAAAGAGATGGCTACAAGGTTTTGATAAAGACTTAGAAGATTTATTCGTTGCAAAGCTTAAAAATGAAATAGGTAGTTTCAAAATGGATAATTTAATTGATGAAAACGGTAAAGAAATTTATGGTTTAATTCAAGAAAGTTATGCGCCCATAGGTTTACATGTTGATGGTGGTTTTGAATTAAAAAATCAAATTTATAAACAAAGTTTAATTCCTCTATCTTCTGTGGGAAGCACTGTAATTTTTAAAAATAGATTTTATGGAGGTTCTACCAATTTTACTAAAGATCCTGACGAGCTAAAAAAAAAGGATCTTCAATACGGTCAAAACAAAAGATCATCGGAACATCTAAATTTGTATGGTGATAAACCATTTGATAAAGAAATCCATAAAGATTACTTACAACATGAAAATATTGATAATTTAAAAGGACTAGAAGTAGAGCTAATTTATAAATGGGAAGTGGGCTCAATGTTAATATTTGACAGGACTCACTTACATTGTTCTTCATCAGTAATTGAAGGAAAAAAAATCGGTATCGCCACTTTTACAAAAAAATAATAAATTTATGCTGATTTATGACTGTTTTCAATATTTTAATGAAGACCACATTGTTGATTTGAGATTAAATATTTTAAATAATTTTATAGATAAATTTATAATTGTTGAGTCAACTGTAACCCATCAAGGTAAAACGAAAAAACTAAATTTTGATTTAAATAATTATAAAAAATTTAAAGATAAAATTAATTATATCGTTGTAGATGATACACCCAGCCAAATAAAAAAGCCTCATGAAGGGGGAGATTCCTTGGTGGAAAAACATCAAAGAAATTCAATAATTAAAGGTTTAAATAGTGCTAAAGACAATGACTTAATAATATTATCAGATGTAGATGAAATACCTGATTTAAATAAACTTAATGAATTTGACAAAAATAATTACGCTGTATTTTCTCAAAAAATGTTTATGTACAAAATTAATCTTTTAAATCAAAAAGAAAATAATTGGCATGGTTCTAAAATGTGTCTAAAAAAAAATTTAAGATCTCCACAATGGCTAAGAAATTTAAAATTTAAAGAATATCCGTTTTGGAGAATTGACAAAGTAAGAAATTTACAAATAATCAAAAACGGTGGTTGGCATTTTTCTTACCTTCAAACTCCTGAAAACATATCAAAAAAAATTCAATCATTCGCACATGGTGAATTTAATAAAGATGAAGTAATTAATTTAGAAAATATTCATTCTAAAATTCAAAAAGAACAAGATATATTTGATAGAGGTCATGATTTAAAACGAGTTGAATTAGACTCTACGTTTCCTGATTATATCCTAGACAATAAAGAAAAATTTAAAAAATGGCTTGTTTAAAAATTGGTGCGCCCGGAAGGATTTGAACCCTCAACCTCCTGATCCGAAGTCAGGCGCTCTATCCAGTTGAGCTACGAACGCATTTGTTTATAATCTAAATTAAATAATGAATAACTCAATAAAATTCTTAGTAAAAAAAAAAGATAAGGGTAAAAGACTTGATATTTTCTTATCGGAAAAAATTGACCATTTAACTCGGTCAAACATAAAAAAGATCATTGAGTCTTACTACGTTACTATTAATAATAAAGAGACAAATTTTCCTTCAAAAAGAATTAAAATTAAGGATAAAATTGAGATTGAAATTGCGGTTAAAAATTCAAAAAAATTATCTCCAAGTGATATTAAATTGGATATTTGCTTTGAGGATAATGACTTGATAGTTGTAAATAAACCCAAAGGTATGGTTGTGCATCCAGGAGCAAATAACTTTGAAAATACTTTAGCCAACGCTTTAGTTAATAAATACGAAGGTAAATTATCTAATATTAATGGGGAACAAAGACCAGGCATTGTCCATAGAATAGATAAAGAAACTAGTGGGCTTTTAGTTATTGCAAAAAACAATTTTTCTCATTCTAATCTTGGCCAACAATTTAGTGATCACTCTATCGATAGAAAATACTTGTGTTTAATTTGGGGAGTTATAAGACCGCTTACAGGTCGAATAGAGACATTTATTACTAGAAATAAAAAAAATAGACAATTAATGACTGTAAGTGATCATAGGGGGAAAAAAGCAATAACAAATTATAAAACTATCAAAGTATTTAACATTAAAGATATTCCCAAAATAAGTTTAGTAGAATGTAAATTAGAAACAGGTAGAACACACCAAATTAGAGTACATATGAAACATAAAGGCACGTCGTTGCTTGGTGATAAACAATATGGGAAAAAAAATGTCAAGTTCAAAAAGATAAACGAAGTTTTTTTAGAAAGACTTACAGATCTTAAGGGTCAAGCTCTACATGCAAAAAGTCTAGGTTTTGTTCATCCTACAAAAAAAAATTGGGTAAATTTTGAATCAAATTTACCTGATGATTTTAAAAAATTGCTTAATTTATTGAAAAAACTTAGTGGTTGAAAAATAAAAATTAATATATAAATCAAAATCATGAATTATAAAAATACAATAAGTAATTTACCGACACCTGCTGTTGGCGGGCTATCAGTTTACTTAGCACAAATTAAAAAATTCCCGATGTTAGATGCCGAAGAGGAATATATGTTAGCTAAAAATTGGAGGCAAAATGGAAATTTACAATCAGCACATAAATTAGTAACAAGTCATTTAAGGTTGGTAGCTAAAATAGCTATGGGATATAGAGGGTATGGGTTGCCAGTAAATGAATTAATTTCTGAGGGAAACATAGGATTAATGCAAGCAGTGAAAAAATTTGATCCAGATAAAGGTTTTAGATTGGCAACTTATGCAATGTGGTGGATAAAAGCTTCTATACAAGAATATGTTTTAAGATCATGGAGTTTAGTTAAAATGGGAACTACTACTGCGCAAAAAAAACTTTTTTTTAATCTTAAAAAACTTAAAAACCAGATTGCACCTGATCAAGATGGTGATTTAAAAGACGAACAAGTAAAAGAAATTTCAAAAAGGTTAGATGTTGACTCTAAAGAAGTTATTAATATGAATAGAAGAATGATGGGCCAAGAAAAATCTTTAAATGATCCAATAAAAAGTGGTGAAAGCGATGAATGGCAAGATTGGTTGGTTGATGACAGTTTAGATCAAGAATTAATTATTTCTCAAAGGCAAGAATATGATGATAAAAAGGATCTATTAAAAGATGCCATGTTAACTTTAAATGAGAGAGAAAAAGAAATTATTGAAGCAAGAAGACTGTCAGAGAGTCCAAAAACTTTGGAAGAGTTAAGCAAAAAGTATAATATAAGTAGAGAAAGAATTAGACAAATTGAGACAAAGGCTTTTGAAAAATTACAGAAAACTATGATTAATGCAAAAAACTCAAAAAACTTGCTTCCTGCAAATTAAATTTTAAAAGGATCTTCAACTAAAATAGTATCGTCTCTCTCTGGGCTAGTGGAAATACTTGAAACTTTAGCTCCAACAAAATCTTCTAAAGCAAAAATATAATTTCTTGCTTTTTCAGGTAAATCTTTAATATTTCTAACACCTTGAGTTGTGCATTTCCATCCAGGAAAGGTTTTATAAATAGGCTTTATATTAAACTGATCTTCCGAAGCTGCTGGAAGATAGTTTATTTTTTTTCCATTTAATTCATATTCTACACAAATCTTAATTTCATCTAGTTCGTCTAAAACATCTAATTTTGTGAGTGCAATTCCATTTATGCCCGCAATTTTTATTGTTTGACGGACTAGTACTCCATCAAACCACCCACATCTTCTTTTTCTGGCTGTAACTGTTCCAAATTCTTTTCCTCTTTTTCCAAGACTTTCACCAATTTTATCTTTTAATTCAGTGGGAAATGGCCCGCTTCCAACTCTAGTTGTGTATGCTTTTGTTATTCCTAGGACATAATTAATTATATTTGGTCCTGATCCTGATCCTGTCGCTGCCATAGCAGGCACTGTGTTAGAAGATGTGACGTAAGGGTAAGTACCATGATCTACATCTAACAATATCCCTTGAGCTCCTTCAAATAATATTTTTTTTCTATTTTTTGTATACTCGTCCAACTTTAACCAAACTGGTTTAGCAAATTTAAGTATTTCGGGAGCAATTTTAAGCAATTCTTTTTTAAGGTCATCTTTTTTATAAATCTTTTTTTTTAAACCTTTTCTCACAGCATTATGATGAAGAAGAACATTTTTCAATCTTTCATCGAGATTTTTAGTTGACCTTAAATCCATTACTCTAATAGATCTTCTGCCAACTTTATCTTCGTAACATGGTCCAATTCCTCTTCTAGTAGTCCCAATTTTGCTTTTTCCAGCCGTATCTTCCCTCAACTCATCCATTTCTTTATGAAATGGAAGTATTAAAGAAGCAGACTCTGATATCATAAAATTTTCTGGTGTCACTTTTATGCCTTTGCTTCTTATTTCTTTAATTTCCTCTAGTAATGCCCAAGGATCTATAACAACCCCATTACCTAAGATTGAAATTTTTCCTTCTCTAACGATACCTGATGGGAGAAGTCTTAATTTAAAAACTTTTTTTTCAATAACTAAAGTGTGACCAGCATTATGACCTCCTTGGAAACGAACAACTACATCAGCTTGACTTGATAACCAATCTACTATTTTTCCCTTTCCCTCATCTCCCCATTGCGAACCTACAACAACTACATTTTTCATTATTTATATTTTTTATTTAATTTTATTGAGTTTAAATGGTTTACAGGCCCATAGCCCTTTCCATAGTTAGGGTTAGAACCTATTGCTTGGTTAACATATTTAATTGCCAACTCACAGGATTTCTTTAGAGGTTTTCCACAAGACAAAAAAGTTGTAATGGCGCTTGATAAAGTGCAACCTGTACCATGAGTATTGCTAGTTTTGATTTTTTTATTTTTAAAAATTTTAATTTCATTTTTATTTAAAAGTACGTCTTCCATAAATTTTGAGTTTCTGTGACCTCCTTTTAATAAAACATTTTTAGCACCAAATTTAAGCAATTCATTGGCAGCATAAATCATGTCCTCGAGATTTGTAATTTTTGTTTTTGTTAAAACTTCAGCTTCTGGGATATTAGGTGTTATTAAATAAGCTTTTTTTATCAATCTATTTTTTAAAGTTTTAATTGCTGTTTTATTTATTAATCGAGCACCTCCCTTAGCAATCATAACTGGATCTAAAACAATTTTTGAAACCTTAACTTTTTTTAAGGCATCAGCAACAGCATCGATTACTTGAGAAGAATGCAGCATCCCAATCTTTATTCCGTTTGGCTTGATATCTGTGCAAGTAAATAAAATTTGTTTTCCTATTTCTTTTGGATTAATAGAAATGACTGACTTTACTCCTTTGGTATTTTGGGCTGTAACAGCAGTAATGGCACTCATAGCGTAACCTCCAAGAGCAGTAACTGTTTTAATATCAGCTTGGATTCCTGCGCCACCTGAGGAATCAGATCCAGCTATTACTAATATTTTAGTTTTTATTTTCAATTTTTTATTGATTGTTTAATTATCTTAATACATTTATTAATTAAACTTTTATCATAAGACTCGGCCATAATTCGTATCTTTGGCTCGGTACCTGATTTTCTAACTAAAACCCTACCTTTATGTTCCATAATTTTACTTGCTTTTTTTATTGCATTTACTGTGCTAATTTTTTTTATTACATTTTTATCTTTCACTGTAATGTTTTCTAAAATTTGAGGCAAAGGTTTAAATACATTTAATAGTTCACTAGCTTTTTTTCTTTTTCTTAAAGAAAATAAAACTTCTAGTGCAACAAGTAATCCGTCTCCTGTAGTTGCGAATTTACCTAAGATTATATGGCCTGATTGTTCTCCACCTAAATTGAAATTCAATTTTTTCATTTTTTCTTTTACATATCTGTCTCCTACTTTAGATCTATAAAATTTAATTTTTTCTTTTTTTAAAAAATTTTCTAAACCATAATTTGACATCAGAGTTCCAACAACTCCTCCTTTTAAGATCTTTTTAGATTTCCATCTTCGAGCTAACATTGCAATTATTTGATCTCCGTCTATAACTTTTCCTTTTTCATCACACATAATAATTCTATCTGCATCACCATCAAACGAAATTCCAACATGTGCTTTAAATTTTTTTACAGCAGATTTTATTTTTGAGGGGTGCGTAGAACCACAATTTTCATTTATGTTTAAGCCGTTAGGTTTAACCCCAATAGATATTACTTTTGCACCAAGTTCTTTAAGTAGCTTGGGAGCAGCCTTATACCCTGCTCCATTAGCGCAATCTAAAACTATTTTTGTGCCTTTTAAATGAAAATTTTTAGGAAAATTTTTTCTTAAAATTTGAACATATTTTTCATTACCATTTTCTAATCTCTTTACTCTGCCTAATAATTTGGGGTTTGTAAGTTGTTTTGTGTTTTTTGTGTCTATTAATTTTTCAATTTTTTTTTCAATTTTATCTGATAATTTCATACCGTCTGGTCCAAACAATTTAAGTCCATTATCATGGTAAGGATTATGAGACGCAGTAATCATAATGCCCATATTGGCTTTCATAGATTTCGTTAACATCGCAAGACCGTTTGTGGGTAAAGGCCCTAATGTAAATACATGCATACCACCGGACACTAAGCCAGATACAAGAGCAGGCTCTAATGTATAGCCAGATAATCTAGTATCTTTTGCTATAATTGCAATTTGTTTTGATTTTTTAAGATTTTTAAAATATGTGCCTGATGCTAAACCAAATTTAAAAAATTTTTCTCCAGTAATATTTCCTTGATTAACAGTTCCTCTAATTCCATCGGTTCCAAAATATTTATTTTTCATTAATTTTTAAAATTAGATAAAATTTTACTAAAAACTAAAATACCTTGTTTTACTTCATTTACATTATGTACCCTAAAAATCTGAACTCCTTGTGATAACAAAAACAAGACTGATGCAACAGTGCCTCCAATTCTCTCTTTACTATCGTTAGCTCCAGATATTTGACTGATAAATCTTTTTCTCGAGGTCCCAATCAAAATAGGTAATCCTAGACTATGAAACAAAGATATTTTAGAAATTAAAGTCAAATTATGTTTCAAATTTTTACCAAAACCAATACCTGGGTCTAAAACTATTTTTTTATCATGAAATTTATGAATACTTTTTTCGAAGAAATCATAGATGTCTAACAAAACATTTTTATATTTTGGGCCCTTTTGCATTGTAATAGGTGTGCCTTGCATATGATGTAAAACTTTTGCAATTTTATACTTTTTTAATTTCGATAATGACTGACTTTCATAATTAAAGCCAGATACATCATTAATTAGATCAGCTCCGTATTTAATTGATTTAATCATTATTTCCGATTTTCTTGTGTCAATAGATAAGCATATATTCTTATGATCCTTATCAAAATTTTTTACAACATCTTTTATTCTTTTCCATTCCATATTTGGTAAAATCGTTTTTGAACCTGGTCTGGTAGATTCTCCTCCTACATCTATTATATCTGCTCCAGAATTTATCATATGTGTTATGTGGGCTCTTGCTTTTTTTAAATTTTTAAATTTTCCCCCATCCGAAAAACTATCCGGGGTTAAATTCAAAATTCCCATGATTGACGGTTTTAAAAAATTTATATTTTTTAAAAAATTTTTTCTTTTTAAAGTGATTTTTTTTAGATCGCGTCTAACTTTTTTTTTTAATGGCCTGCTCAAAGTATTAATTTTTTTCAAATTAATTATTTTTGATGAAGTTTTGTTTTTTATTCTAGTAAAAATTTCAATTTTGTCGAATGCAATGTTTTTATTTCCACATAATGGAAGTGCTAATTTTTTCTTAATCAATAAATGTGCGTTATTTCCATAATAAAAATTACACGCTCTAGTGTAATATTTTTTCATGGTTATTTTAAATGGCTGGTTTTGGTTTTAAGCCTAATGAACCAAGAGCAGATGATGTTTTTCCATCATCTTCATCTTCATCTTTAAAAGACCTTGTTGGCTTGATATCCTTTAGAATTAAGTCTCTTATTTCGTCACCTGACAAAGTTTCGTAAATTAATAAAGCTTTTGCAAGTTTGTGGAGATCATCAATTTTCTCTGTTAGCACTTGTCTAGCTCTTTCATATCCTTTATCTACAATTTTCTTTACCTCTAAATCAACTTTTTTTGCAGTTTCCTCAGACATGTTTTGCTGTTTAGTTACAGATCTTCCTAAAAACACTTCTTCTTCATTTTCGCCATAGGCAATAGTTCCTAGTTCTTTACTCATTCCATATTTAGTGACCATATTTTTAGCCATCTTTGTTACCATATCAATATCTGACGATGCACCTGATGTAACTTTATCATGACCAAAAATGATTTCTTCAGCTATTCTACCTCCCATTGCAACGGCTATATCAGAATGCATTTTTTCTCTGGTAACAGAAAGTTGATCTCTTTCAGGCAATCTCATCACCATTCCCAGAGCTCTACCTCTTGGAATTATAGTAGCTTTGTGAATTGGATCGGAAGCTTTTTCATTTAAAGCTACAATAGCGTGACCTCCTTCGTGGTAAGCAGTTAGTTTTTTTTCATCTTCAGACATTACCATGGACCTTCTTTCAGCTCCCATCATTACTTTATCTTTTGCTTCTTCAACGTCTGACATTGTTACTACTCTCTTATTTTTTCTTGCTGCTAACAATGCTGACTCATTGATAAGATTAGCTAAATCAGCTCCTGAAAAACCGGGTGTTCCTCTAGCTATTGTTCTTAATTTTACATCTGGGCCGGTATTAATTTTTTTTACGTGAACTTTTAAAATTGCTTCTCTTCCAATAATATCAGGATTAGCAACTACTACTTGTCTATCAAATCTTCCTGGTCTTAATAAAGCTGGGTCAAGAACGTCTGGCCTGTTAGTTGCTGCTATTAAAATGATGCCTTCGTTAGTATCAAATCCATCCATTTCAACTAATAATTGGTTAAGAGTTTGCTCTCTTTCATCATTACCACCTCCTAAACCTGCTCCTCGGCTTCTACCAACAGCATCTATTTCATCTATAAAAATTATACAAGGCGAATGTTTTTTGCCCTGTTCAAACATATCTCTAACTCTTGATGCTCCTACACCTACAAACATTTCAACAAAGTCTGAACCTGAAATTGAAAAAAAAGGAACATTCGCTTCACCAGCAATAGCCTTTGCCAATAAAGTTTTTCCTGTTCCCGGAGGTCCAATTAATAAAGCACCTTTAGGAATTTTTCCTCCCAGTCGGCTAAATTTTTTTGGATCTTTTAAAAATTCAACAATTTCCTCTACTTCCTCCTTTGCTTCTTCTACTCCAGCTACATCATTAAAAGTGACTTTTCCTTGTGCCTCGTTAAGCAACTTGGCTTTAGATCTTCCAAATCCCATTGCTCCACCTTTTCCTCCTTGCATTTGTCGCATAAAGAAAATCCAAACTCCAATTAGTAATAACATTGGAAACCATGAAAGAAGTATGCCTAACAATGATGGCATTTTATCTTCTGTGGGTGTAGCAATGATACTTATATCTTTTGAAGATAACTTTTCCACTAACTCTGGGTAATTTGGTGAATAAGTTGTAAAGGTTTTTCCGTCTGCCAATACCCCAGAAATGTTGTTTCCCTGAATTTGAACTTCTACAACTCTTCCCTCCTCTACTTCATTGAGAAAGTTTGAAAACGGTAATTTGTTTTTTTCAGAATTTATCTTATTTGGGTCTTGAAACATATTAAATAGCCCCACCGATAGTAAAACTATTATTACCCACATTACTAAGTTTTTTAAATTCATATTCTTTAGATAATCATTTTATATTATTAAACAAGTATATTTGGTGACAAATAAGTTATAAATAAGTCAAATTGTAACAAATTTTTAGAAATTTACTGCTTTTTAAGCTCTTTGACCAAAATTATATGGTTTTGATCTCTAAAAACTAAGCATCCGCCTAAAGTGAGTCTTGCGTTCTTTTTTGAGTATATTTGTTCTATCAAATTAAGCACTTTTTTAGATCGTGGAGTATAATAAGCATTGGTAAAGTCTTTGATTGATTTTTTAAAAACCTTTATCTTCATTTCTAGATTTAAACTACTTAAATTTTTAAAATTTATTAAAACACTGCTTTTTTTTTTTCTTACAGTTTCTCTATAAATTTTATTAAAATAGATTTCTAATGTATCTCTACTTGAAGCTAAATTTTTAATAGATTTTGAAATTTGATCATAATTAATCCCACTCTTTTCAAGAATTTTTTTTAATTTTCTTATTCTTATTCTTAAGTATTTTTCATCTTCATTAGATGGATCTAAATAATACTTGCCAAAAACTTTTCTAGAAAGTTGTGTTAATTTATTCTTCTTTAAATCTAACAACGGTCTGACTACTTGTATATTATTCTCTAAATTAGTAATTTGTCTCATGGAAGACAGTCCATCCAAGCCACTTCCTCTTGATAATCTAATAAAAAAAGTTTCAACCTGATCATTTAAATGATGTGCAGTTAATATATATTTAATCTTATTTTTTTTGCAGAAAGATTTTAATAAATCATATCTAACGTTTCTGGCTTCATTTTGAATATTTTTTGTAATTTTTTTTTTATTCTTAATAATAGTTATTTTGATTTTATGTTTTTTTAGTAATTTTTTTACAGAACTAGCTTCTTTAGAAGAATTTTTTCTAAGTTTGTGATCTATTAAAACATAAAAAATTTTACAATTATTGTTATAACTATAGGCTTTTGAAAGCGCTGTTAAGGCCAAGCTATCTGGGCCACCAGAGACCGCGATTAAAAAAAATTGTTGCTTTAGTGAATTTAATCTTTTTTGAAAATTTAAATAAATTTCAGAAAATTCATTCTGATTTTTAAACCCATTTTTAAGAATTGCATTTAAATCTTTTTTGCTCATATTGAGCTTTTTGTAACACAGACTTCTTTGCTTTTGGATATTCTTTTTTAACTCCAGATATCATTTTACATCCTTGATCCTTTTCTCCTAACTGAACCATTGTAATTCCTAGTTTTAAAAGATTGTCTGGCGCTTTATTGCTCTTTGGATAGTTTTGATAACCATCTAAATAAGCAGTTGCAGCGTCTGAGTATAACTGTCTTATTCGAAAAGTTTCTCCATACCAGTACTGTGCGTTACCAGCCAAATCGTTATCTTTATTTTTTTCAATAAATTCTTTCAGTGCAAACTCAGCTGTTTCATAATCACCAATTTTCATAAAACTTACTGCAAACTCATATTGTTCGCTAGGAGGTTTATCTGGAAGAAGTGAATCTTTTTTTTCAGGTTCTTCTAAAATAACTGTTTGAGCACTTTCTATTGAATTCGTTTCTTGTCTCTCTGGCAAATTTGAAACTGAATATCCAGGATTTGCTCCAAAATCAGCTGGTTTACTTGAGCCAGGTAACTCTTTTTTTACTTTTTTTTTCTTATTTATAAGTTCCGAATTTTCTAAATCTGTCAATCTAAGTTGATTGTCTGATTGTATTTTAGTTACTCTTGTAGATAGTTTATCTAATTTAAAATTTACTTCTTCAAATTTATTAGTGAGTTCTCTAAACTGATCTTCAATTTCATTTAGTTTAAGAAGATGTTTTGTTAGTATGTCCTCATTAAGTCCGCTGCTATCGTTAGATAAAGTAGAAGTAGCAATATCTGATTTTTGATAAACTGCTTTTTCAAGAGTCTTTAAATCTTTTATCAAAACTTGTAATTGATCAGAAACTGCTTGAATTAAAATCTCTTCTTCCTCTGCTTTTACTAATGTAGTAAATGAAAAAAAAATTATAGTTAATAAAGTTATTGAAAACTTATTTATTAAATTCATTCTGAATCTTTAAATATACAAAATGGCAAAAAAAAGACCCTTCAATAAGCTTTTATTAAAGGGTCTTTAATATGTAAAAATTAGTTTACTTTAACTGTTACTGATCTTCTATTTTGAGACCAAGCTAAAGGACTAGATGCTGGGTTAACAGGTTTTTCTTTTCCATAGCTAATAGTAGAAATTCTTTTACCTGAAATTCCGTAAGTCATTAAATAGTCTCTAGCTGCGTTAGCTCTTCTTTCACCTAAAGCTAAGTTGTATTCTCTAGTTCCTCTTTCATCGGCGTGACCTTCGATCGTCACATTAAGTTTTTTATTTTTTCTTAAATATGTCGCCTGTTTTCTAAGAGTTGCTCTTGATGCTGTTGTTAAAGAAGATTTATTTGTAGCAAAAAATACTCTGTCTGGAACACCAGAGGCTAAATATTTTACTGTTTCTTTTCCAGTATATACGTCGCCATCTATGTCTCCTGATTTTTTAGCCGTCGAACAAGCGCTTAAAATTAAGGTTGTAAAAACTACTAAAAATATGTTTTTTAAATTCTTGTTAAATATCATGTTTTCCCCTGGGTTTATTTGTTGAAATATTTCAAATTATTTAAGATTATTCAAGCTTTAATTACATAGAAAATACCCTCACTTTGATAACAAAGAGGACCAAGATGGGTCCGAAGCATCTGTTTTTGTAGTTAGTTTTCTTTCATTATAGCCTGTTATATCAATTGACCACAACGTAGCTGAAAAACCCTCACCTTTAGATCCTGCTTTAGTCTCTCTATAAAAAACTAAAACTCTTCCATTTGGAGACCAAGAGGGTGCTTCCTGGTAATAATTTTCAGTCAACAATCTCTCTCCAGAACCGTCTGTTCTCATAACTCCTATGTAAAATCTTCCTTTTCTAACTTTAGTGAAGGCAATTAAATCACCTCGAGGTGACCATACAGGTGTTCCATAAATTCCTTTACCAAAAGTAATTCTTTTAACGTCACTACCATCACTTCTCATTACATAAATTTGCTGAAGTCCACTCCTATCAGAATTAAACGCAATATATTTTCCATCTGGAGAAAAAGAAGGTGAAGTATCAATAGAGGAGTGATTGGTGATTCTTTCAACTATTCTTTTTTCTAAATCCATGGTGTAAATATCAGAATTGCCATCTTCAGCGAAACTCATAATTATCTTTTTTCCATCAGGTGAAAATCTAGGAGCAAATGTCATTCCAGGAAAATTACCTACTACCTCTTGTGTCCCAGTTTCAATATCAAGTAAATAGACTCTAGGCATATTCCTAAAGTATGAGAGATATGTAACCATTTGGTTAGTTGGATTAAATCTGGGTGTAAGAACTAATTCGTTTCCTAATGTTAAATATTTTGTGTTTGATCCGTCTTGATCCATTATAGCTAACTTCTTTACTCTTTGATCTTTTGGACCGCTTTCAGCTACATAAATAATCCTGGTATCAAAATAACCCTCTTCTCCAGTTAGACGCTCATAAATTTTATCAGATATAATATGAGCTACTCTTCTCCAATTTGAGGGTGTTGTTGTAAAAGCTAAGGCTGTCATTTCTTTGGCAGCAGTAAGATCCCAAAGTCTAAATTCAACTTTAAGCTTATCATTTTTGATAAGTATTTTTCCAGTAACAAGAGCTTGTGCTTTTATTAATCTCCAATCTTCAAATCTTGGCTTAAGGTGAGCAATATCTGGCTTTTGAACAAAAGCGTCTTTTTTAAGTGGATTAAACAAGCCTGTCCCTTTAAAATTTTTTTCAATTATTGAAGAAATATTTGCACCTAAATCATCTACTTTTAGATTTTGGTATTTTTCTGATTTTATATCTACATGTAATGGCGAAACTGCTATCGGTAAAGGATCAAGATTACCTCTAGTAATATCTACCTCTATTAAAGCATTCAATTGGCTTATGTGCAAAATATAAATAATTACTGCTAAAAATATCTTTTTCATCTTATCCTTTTAACATTTCGGCTGGATCAAAATTCAATTGAATATCTTTCCATTTTTCGTATCCAGTCGGTGGTACTTTAAGAGGCTGGCATAATCTTACTGCTCTGAGCGCACTCTCGGCTAAAACTTTATAAAATTTTTGTCCAGGTCTATTCATTCTTTGATGGTCTAAAATTTCAGATTTCATAATTGTACCGTCTTTTTTAAGTTTAAGTTTTATCCTAACTAGTAAATTTTCATCATAAGGTAAACCAAGTGGAACGCTCCAACAACCAAAAATTTGAGCTCTCAAAGCATCTTCCTCTGATAATGTGAGACCGGTTGCAAAAGAATTTTTAACGCTGCTTTGAGTAAGTTTTTCATTTTTTTCTTTTTTTACGGCTTCTTCCTCCTTGGCTTTGTCAATTAGAGCTGCGATTTGATTTGTATCTATTATTTCTTTTTTTTCAAACTCAGATGATTGTCTTATCTCAGGCTTAACTTCTTCTGGATTTTGTTTTTTTTTAACTATTTGCTTTTTGTCTTTTTTTTCATCTGGTAAAGGAATTCTATCTGGCTTTTCTTTCGCTTTTGCTGCTGGAGGGGCTTGTTCAGAAACTATTCTTTCCTCCTTTTTTTTTGTCTCTTCTATAATTTTTCGTGCTTTTGGTGCAAAAGGGATACTTGTTTTATCTGAAATTTGTATAAGTTCTACAGATACTATGGGTGGCAAATCAATTGGCTCCCTTAACATAAATGGTAAGCTTAAAGCAGTTAATACTATCATTAGTGAGTGAAAGATTAGTGAATAAATTAAACTTTTTGCCATTTTTCATTTAATTTTTGTAAGGCTCAGATATAAGTGCAACTTTTGAAAAACCCGCACCTGATAAAGTTCCCATTACCTCTAAAACTCTTCCGTAATTTATAGTTTTGTCGCCTCTAACATATATTCTTGTGTCAGTTCTATTTTTTGCAATGGCAAGTAGTTTGGGAACAATCTTTTGATAATTTACCTTATGTTCTTGAATAAAAATTTCTCCTTTTGAATTGATGCTAATAGTTAACGGCTCTTGATCGTCAGGGAGTGAGTCTGCTGAAGATTCTGGTAAGTCAACTTGAACACCTACAGTTAATAAAGGAGCTGTTACCATGAAGATAATAAGTAAGACTAACATAACATCAACGAAAGGAGTTACATTGATTTCACTCATTGGTTCGTTTTTTGAGCGATTAAGTTTAAAAGCCATTTTTTAAATTATTGACAAAAATCTTTTTGAAAAATTATCTATTTTAGAAATATATCTTTTTGAGTCGCTATTAAATTTGTTATAAGCAACAACTGCTGGTATTGCAGCTAGTAAACCCAATGCTGTTGCAAATAAAGCCTCTGCTATTCCTGGTGCAACTATTGCTAAACTTGTATTTCTGGAAATAGCTATAGATTGAAAAGAATTCATTATTCCCCAAACTGTTCCAAATAAACCAATAAATGGAGCAGTTGAACCTATAGTCGCTAAAAAGGTAAAATTTTTTTCAATCTTTTTAATTTCAACATCTGTAGCTATTTCTAATACTCTTTCTACTCTAGCCGCTTGTACAGCTGACGATTGTCTTTTTGTTTTCATTACTTCATTCATAGCTGTTTTAAAAATAATAGTTGCAGGATCTTTTGTGTTTGCCGGTAAATTATTATTAAAACTCTCAGCTGATTTTGCTTTCCAAAATTTTTTTTCGAAATCCTCTGTTGATAAATTTATTCTTTTAAATAGTTTTACTTTATCGAATATTAAAGCCCATGAAAAAATTGAGCTTGCAATTAGCAAAATAATAACAAACTTTACAACAAAGTCTGCTCTTAAAAATAATTTAAATAATGAGAAGTCTGTGCTTCCACCTAATCCTACAATCTGAGAAGTAATTTCTTGTTCCATAAAAGTTAATTACTTTTAGAATGTGTCATGAATTTGGCGCTTTTATAGATAAAAATATTAAAAAACTCGTCTAATTATCGTTTAATCGAGTGTCACTATAAAATCTTGCTATAAGTATAGCATCTGATTTATTTACATCTTTTTTTTTTGATAATTCACTGGATAATAAAGGATACATTTCTATAGCTTTTGTTCGGCTTGAGTCTTTTGACGAATTAATCAACTCAAAATGTTTTTTCCATTTTGAGGGTCTAACAAAAAAAATTGGCAAGCCAAGAGCAGCGCATATACCTTTAATTGCTCCAAAAGTTTGGCCAAAATTAAACATACTAGTAACACCTTGACCTGGCATGGCATTTACCTGTTCCACTACTACAGATACTTCCTCGTCATCTTTGATATTATCTTTCAGCAATCTCACTAATTGTGCGCTATTAAGTTGTCTTTTATTTTTTTTACCTTCAGACATCACAGGTATTTCAAATATATTTAAAACTTTGTTATCTTTGAGAATGGCAATTGCTCCACTTAACCCAGGGTCTATTCCAATAATTTTCACAATCAAATATTATTCAAATTTGTGTTGATATAAACATTTTGAACATCATCTAATTCCTCTAAAGACAATAACAACTCATAGATTTTTTTACTTTGCTCTTCGTCTAAATTTATTCGACTCAGAGGCCTCCATTCTATACCAGAGTATTCAAGTTTACTTAATTTCTTTTCTAATTCGATTTTAACTTTGTAAAAATCCTCTTTTTCGCAAATTATTTCATGATAATTTTCTAAATTTGAGCAGTCTTTAGCGCCTGAATTTATGGCTAATTCGAAAAATTCATCCTCTTTAAATTTCTTATTATCTATGTGAATAACACCACAATTGAAAAATAAATGTTTAGTAGATCCAGTTTCACCTAATCTGCCCCCATTCTTTTGTAAAATAGTTCTCAAGCTAGATGCTGATCTATTTTTATTATCAGTCAAAGTCTCTATTATTAAAGCTGAGTTGAAAGGACCAAATCCCTCATATCTTAAATTTTCATAATTTTTGTCTCCACTTGTTTCAGATTTACTAATAGCTCTGGCAATATTATCTTTAGGCATATTAGCTTGTTTAGCAGCTTGTATAGCCGTTCTTAATCTTGGATTCATATCAGGATCTTTATCACCTAATTTTGCTGCTACGGTGATTTCTCTAGATAGCTTGGAAAAAATTTTTGATCTTTCTTTATCAGCTCTACCCTTTTTATGTTTAATTCCAGCCCAGTGTGAGTGCCCTGCCATAATTATTTTATTAAACTGCCGCCCTCTATTATCCTAGTAATTTTTTTTGTTAAACCAGTTTCAGGGTTTGCGTCAATAACTATACCAGATAAAGTTCCTTCTCCTTCGGATGGAAAATGATCAATTGCAGATTTATCTTTAAAAAATTTTTTTACTGAGTTTTCTTTGTTCATTCCAATAACAGAATTATAGTCACCACACATCCCTATATCAGTTTGATAACCTGTTCCTTTATCTAGTATTCTAGTATCAGCGGTAGGTACATGAGTATGAGTTCCAACTACAACAGTAGATGATCCGTCAAAAAAATGCCCAATTGCCATTTTTTCACTTGTAATTTCACCATGAAAATCAACAACAATAAAATCTACATTCTTTTTTAATTTAATCTTTTCTCTTATTGATTTTGCTGTTTGAAAGACATCTTCCGTCTTTCTCATGAAGACATTTCCCATTAAATTTATAACTCCGACTTTATATTTTTTATTTTTTGTCATAAAAATTCCATAACCATTTCCTGGAGAACCTTCTGCCAAATTTGCTGGTCTCAAAAGTCTTTTTTCTTTATTTATATAATCAACAGTTTCTTTTTTATCCCAAATATGATTTCCTGATGTAATAACATCAACCCCTATAGAATATAGTCTATCTGCTATTGAATTAGTTATACCTTTGCCATCGTCCGCTGCGTTTTCCCCATTGATAACGGTAAAATCTATTTTATTTTTAGAAATGATATTGGGTAAATTCTTATCTAAAGCCTTTCTGCCAGCTGTTCCCATTATATCTCCTAGAATTAAAATTTTCATTAAACAAAACCCTTTTCAGTTAGTACATAATTTAATTTAACGTCACTATTAGATGTTGGGAGATTATTATGTTGTTGAAACGAGAAAGCAACACCAATTGTAAGAAGACTTTTATTTTTTTTTATATATTTATTTAAATATTTATCGTAATAACCACCTCCATAACCTAATCTATTTTTTTTATCGTCAAACGCAAGTAACGGAACTAACATTACATTTGGAATAACTTGTTTAGAAAATGAATTTGGCTCCAACATTCCATATTTATTAACATGTAAAATGTCTCCCGTTTTCCACTTGTGAAAATTCATAGAATTTCGATCGTTTATCACAGGTAAAGTTGTTTTAATTTTTTTTTTATCAATTATATCCAATAATCTTATTACATTCACTTCGTAAGATGATGGATAGTATAATGAAAGATAAATACTTTTTTTTAAAAATTTATTTCTAATTAATCTTAATAATGGCTTAAAAAAACTTGAGTTTATGTCAAAATATTTTTTTTTTCTTATTAAAAAATATTTTTTTCTTAATCGTTCTTTATTTAGCATTTACTGAATTTTAGAGATAGTTTCAGTATTTGAAATTATTTTTTCAAGGGATTTTGTTGTTTTATCTAACATTGACTCGTAAAGGATGTTGCTTTCTTCAATGCTCTTTTTAAATTTTTCTAATTCACTATTCAACTTGGCAATTTCCTCATCTTTACTATCTTTATATTTTATTGCTAAATTTTTTAGTTCTTTAAATTTACTTGCTAAATCATCCAACTTCTTCTTTTGCTGGGTAATTCTTCTTTTTAAATCAAAATATTCATCTATCAATTGTATAGTGGTTATCAATAAAAGTTTGTTTTCACCAATATTTCCTAGTTTATCTTTAAGCTCTTTATATTTTTTATCTAGATAAGAAGTTAAAGTTTTTAAAGCTTCTTCTTGGCCATCGTCACAGGATAATAAATAGTCTTTATTATTAAATTTTATATTTACGTTTGCCATTTTTCTATCTCGTTTACTAAATTTTCAGTTTCTTGACTTAATTCCTCAATATCTTGATTAAATTTTTCCTCCATATGCGACCGTTTACTAACCTCTTCTTGAAGTTGAGCAATTTTACCTTTTAAATATTTATGTTCTCTCATTAGCTCCTGGTTTTTTTTTTCAATTTCCGATTTTTTTCTAATTAATTCATTTCTTTCGGTCTGTATTTTTTCAGATTTGTAAGTAGAGTGTGAATAAGTCGAAGTCAAAATATTCAACTTATCTAATAACTCATTTAGATTTTTTTCTTTTTTTTCAAAAATACTCATATGTTTTTTATATCATATTATTGATATACTTAGTTTAAGTCTATATAGGTAATTTAATTGTGAGCTTAAAATTTAACCAACTATCAAACGCAATAAGATTTTTATCAATTGATGCTGTACAAAAAGCAAACTCTGGCCACCCAGGTATGCCTATGGGCATGGCAGACGTAGCAACAGTTTTATATAAATACCACCTGAGGTTTAATCCTAAAAATCCAAATTGGATTAACAGAGATAGATTTGTTTTATCAGCAGGTCATGGTTCTATGCTTTTATATTCTTTACTTTATCTTACTGGTTATGAAAGTGTTTCAATTGAAGATATAAAAAATTTTAGACAATTAAATTCAATCTGTGCAGGACATCCAGAATACAAGAAAGGTTCGGGTATTGAGACTACTACCGGTCCTTTAGGGCAAGGTCTTGGTAATGCAGTTGGAATGGCAGTCGCTGAAGAAATATTAAAAAAAAAATTTGGACCAACTCTAATCAATAACAAAACATACGTAATTGCAAGTGATGGAGATCTAATGGAAGGAATTAGTCACGAAGCAATGAGTTTAGCAGGTCATCTAAAACTCAAAAACTTAATAGTTTTTTTCGATAACAATAAGATCTCAATTGATGGTTCTACTTCGTTAAGTGTATCTGATAATTATAAAAAAAGATTTGAGGGTTATGGCTGGAGCTTTTTAGAAATTGATGGTCATAATGAAAAACAGATTTCGAATGCAATAACTAAAGCATCCAAATCCAATAAACCTACCTTAATATCATGCAAAACTATAATTGGATTTGGATCTCCAAATAAATCTGGAAAAGCTTCTTCACATGGTTCTCCTCTAGGTGATGAAGAAATTGGTTTAGTGCGAAAAAAACTTAAATGGAATAGCAAGCCATTTGAAATTCCAGAGGATATTTTAAATGCTTGGAGAGAAATTGGGAAAAAAGGAATTGAATTAGAAACAAAATGGCTAGAAACATTAGACAAAAAAAGCTCTAATATTAAATCAGCATTAAAAGATAAATATATAGATTCAGATTTAAAAGATCTTGAATATTTAATTAAAAAAGAAAAAACAAAATATTTTGAATCAAAACCAAGCATGGCAACTAGACAATGTTCATCAGCGGCTATAGAGAGTATTTCAAGTATTCTGCCTCAGTTAATTGGTGGTTCAGCAGACCTCAGTGGATCAAACAATACTAAAACAAATAACTCTAAAGTAATTAGTTCAAAAAATTTTGATGGAAATTATATTCATTACGGTGTTAGAGAGCATGGAATGGCTGCTGTTATGAATGGACTAGCGTTATACAGCGGATTAATTCCTTATGGTGGAACTTTTTTAATTTTTTCAGACTACTGTAAGCCATCAATAAGACTTTCTGCGTTAATGGGGTTAAAAGTCATTTATATTTTTTCTCATGACTCTATCGGGCTTGGTGAAGATGGCCCAACACATCAACCTATAGAACAATTAACTGGCTTAAGAGCTATTCCTAATCTTAATGTCTTTCGCCCTGCAGATATAAATGAAACTCTTGAATGTTGGGAAATTGCTTTAAAAAGCAAAAATACACCTAGCGTAATTGCTTTATCAAGACAAAAACTACCTTACATTAATCCTGGATTTTCAGAAAAAAATAAATGTGAAAATGGAGCTTACGTAGTAAAAATAAATTCTCATGATAATAAGGTTACTTTGGTTGCTTCTGGATCTGAAGTTGAGCTTGCTTTAAATACTCAAATAGCGCTAAAAGAAAATAATATTGAGTCCAAAGTAGTTTCAATGCCATGCCAAGAGATTTTCGACAAACAATCTGATGATTTTAAAAGAGATATATTAGATCAAGACTCTTTAATTGTAACAATTGAAGCTGGCACCGTTTCTTCGTGGAAAAAATACTCAGGGGACAGAGGTATTTCCATTGGTATTAATAAGTTTGGTGAAAGTGCTCCTTATAAAAAAGTATACGAACACTTTAATTTATCAGTAGAAAAAATAACGATTGCCATTCAAGAACAGCTTAGAAAATAACCGCGGTTTAAATGGGTAAAATTAAATATTTTTCTGAAAATCTAGATATTCAGAGTAAAACAATAATTCTTAGACTTGATTTAAATGTACCTTTAAATGAAAAAAAAATTCAAGATAAGACCAGAATCTTACTTAACCTACCTTTTCTAAAGGATTTAATAAAAAAAAAAGCAAAGATAATAATTATAAGTCACCTAGGTAGACCAAAAGGTATAAAGAATAGCGAGCTATCTTTAGCGCCAATATATAAATTTTTAAAAGAACAATTAGAAACAAACGTATATTTCTTTATGGGAGATATTAATGAAGAAACAAAAAGCAAATTTTCATACTTAAAGGAGGGTGAAATTATTTTATTGGAAAATATTAGATTCTTTAAAGAAGAAAGTGAAAATGATGATAATTTTGCAAAAAAACTTGCTTCACTTGGTGATATTTATATTAATGATGCTTTTTCTTGTTCCCACAGAGAACAGGCTTCTATTCACAAAATTGCAAAATACATAAAAGAATCATGCGCGGGACCGCTTTTAAAAAGAGAAGTAGAATCAATAAGTTCAGTTATTCAAAATAAAAAAGAGCCAGTAACCTGCATTATTGGAGGATCAAAAATTTCAACAAAAATTAATGTGATCACCAATTTAATAAAAAATGTAAATAATATTATAATTGTTGGAGCTATGGCTAATAATTTTCTAACTTTCAAAGGTTTCAAAGTTGGAAAATCATTAATAGAAAAAAACTCTGGAAAAATAATTAACGAAATATACGATGAAGCTAGAAAATATAATTGCAATATTTTCATTCCTGAAGACTGCAATGTCTCAACTAATTTTGAAGGTTCTGGAAAAATAAAAAAACAAGACTCCATTGGTAAAGATGAAATAATCTTAGACATCGGACCAAAAACAATAAAAAATATTGAAAATATTATAGATCAATCTAATACAGTTTTATTGAATGGTCCTGCGGGATATTTTGAAAATAAAAAATTTTCAACTGGTACCTTGGCAATAGCAAAGAAGATCTCTGAAAATACAGCCAAGAAATCTCTGGTATCCATACTTGGCGGCGGAGATACTGTTTCTGCAATTAATAAAAGTAATGATAAATTTACTTTTACACACTTATCAACAGCAGGTGGAGCATTTTTAGAATTTCTTGAAGGAAAAGACTTGCCCGGCCTCAATGTTTTAAAATAAATATCAATTATGACATTAGAAGAAATTGCAAAAAGAATGTGTGCTAAAGGCAAAGGAATATTAGCGGCAGATGAAAGCACTGGCACAATTGCAAAAAGATTTAAAAGTATTAACGTAGAAAATACTGAAAAAAATAGATTAGTTTTTAGACAAACTCTCTTTAGTTCTGAGGCTATGAGAAATTATATTGGTGGAGTTATTCTTTTTGACGAGACCATAAAACAAAAAACTACAATCGGCCCTAGTATTCCAGATCTAATTCTGAAGAATAACGCAATACCTGGAATTAAAGTTGATAAAGGTGCTAAACCACTCGCTGGATCTTCTGATGAAACTGTTACTGAAGGCTTAGATGGGTTGAGAGAAAGATTAAAAGAATACTATGATCTTGGAGCAAGATTTACAAAATGGAGAGCAGTTTATAAAATTGGAAATAAATTTCCATCATCACAATCAATAAAATCAAACGCTCATGCTCTCGCTAGATATGCCGCACTTGTACAAGAAGCAAAAATGGTTCCAATAGTAGAACCTGAAGTATTAATGGATGGGTCTCATGATATTAATAAATGCTATCAAGTTACAACTGATGTGTTAAATGAATGCTACAACGAACTTGAAAATCATAAAGTTGATTTAAAAGGTACAGTTTTAAAACCTAATATGATTATTCCCGGATCAGAGTCGCCACAAAAATCAAACACTGCGGAAATTGCAAAAAAAACATTAGATTGTCTTAAAAAAAATGTTCCTAGCGAAGTTCCTGGTATTGCATTTTTATCAGGAGGACAGTCAGAAATAGAGGCGAGTAAAAATTTAAACGAGATAAATAAAATTAATGATACAAATTTTTTAATTACTTTCTCATATGGAAGGGGTTTGCAAGCAAGTGCTTTGAAAGCATTTGGTAAAGATCAAAGTAATCAAAATGATATACAAAAAGCTTTTGATCATAGGGCTAAAATGAATGGGCTTTCCTCAAAAGGAGAATGGTCCGAGGATTTAGAAAAAGAGGCCGCA
>JAOOLP010000005.1 GCA_028408795.1 Candidatus Pelagibacter sp. | reverse complement strand
TCCAGAAATTGTTAAAAAAATTGTCAAAATAAAAAAATTAAATCTATATTTGTTCATAAAATTTTTATTCTACACCTTATACTTATAAACAGAAATATTACCTTCAGGTTGTAAAATAATGGCTAGTAACATTTTTAAAAGGATTTTATTAGCAAATTGGAGTATTTAAAGGCAACTGGAGGACTTTTTATGATGGAAAAATATTTTGAGTACAAAAAAAATAAAACTAATTTTAAAACTGAAGTAATTGCAGGGGTAACTACCTTTTTAACAATGGCCTATATCATGTTTTTAAATCCTTTTATTCTTTCTGGTGAATTCGCTGGAACAGAAAAAGGTTTTTTTGATTTTGGAGCAGTATTCACTGCAACAATTTTAGCGACCGCCGTAGCTTGTTTTATCATGGCATTTCATGGAAAAACTTGGCCGGTAGGATTAGCACCAGGAATGGGTATCAACGCATTTGTTGCTTATGGCGTTGTTGCTGGACAAGGTTATACGCCTCAAGCAGCCTTAGGAGCTGTGCTTGTTGCTGGAGTAATCTTCTTAGCAATTTCTTTAACACCATTAAGAGCGTGGTTAATTAACTCGATTCCTAAGAGTTTGAAACTTGGTATTGGTGCTGGTATCGGATTGTTCTTAGCAATCATTGGTTTAGAAATAATGGGAGTAGTAGGTGATCACCCTGTAACGTTAGTTACTTTAGGTGACATTAAAAATAAGTTAGTGCTTCTAGCATGCGCAGCCTTTGTGTTCATGATTGTTCTAGAAAAAATGAAGGTAAAAGGAAATATTATAATAGGTATTTTACTTTTTAGTATTATTGCATGGGCAACTGGCTTAGCTAAATTTAATGGAGTTGTGGGATCAATTCCTCCAATGACATATCTATTTGAGTTTGATCTAAGAGCTGCATTCTCTGCAGGTATGGCTTCAATTGTTTTTACTTTATTATTCATCGACTTTTTTGATACAGCAGGAACATTAACTTCAGTGGCTAATGTTGCAGGAAAAGTAGATAGAAAAGGTAAAGTCCAGGATATTGATAAAGCGATGTTAGCTGACAGTGTTGGAACAGTTGCTGGGTCTATGATGGGTACAACGACTGTTACAAGCTATGTTGAGTCTGGTTCTGGAGTAAAAGCAGGCGGAAGAACTGGAATGACTTCTTTAGTCATTGGTGTTTTGTTCTTAGCTTGTTTATTCTTTGCACCTTTAGCAACAAGCTTGCCAAAAGAAATAGATGGCGCAGCTTTACTATATGTTGCAATTTTATTTGTAAGAAATATTACAGATATCGATTGGAACGATATAGCTGAGTCTGGTCCAGCTGTACTTGCAATGATTGTAATGCCACTTACTTACAGTATTAGTAATGGTATTGCTTTAGCTTTCATTGCGTATGCATTAATAAGAATTTTCACTGGTAAGTTTGGTAAAACTTCACCTGCAATTTGGGTAATTGCAGCAGCAAGTGTATTAAGTTTTTACGTAGCTTAGAAATTTGAGGGCCAGTTAAGGCTGGCCCTTATTAACTACTATGTTTTTTAACTAAGTCTTCCACTCTAATTTCCTCATATCGCTCGAAAGGTTGAACAATCCAGGGATTGCCATCTAATTTTTGTGCGCAGAAATCTGGTTCAAAAGTTGAGTCTTTTTTTTTCCAAAGCACAGCTGTTTTTATATCTTTAATATTTCCTTTAAGAGGAGGATAGTTTTTTAACCAATCAATACTTTTGTTTAATGTTACCCCTGTGTCAGATAAATCATCACATAAAAGAATATTTCCTTTCATGTCTTGAACTGTAGAGCTCATTTCTCTCGAAAATACTAGTTCCCCTTGTTGATCCTCAACTCCTTTACCTGAGTAAGATTCCACAGCCAAATAGGCACATTTTAATTTAAAAATTCTACTGAGAACATCAATGATAGGTGCTCCACCTCTCATTATTCCGATGAGCATATCTGGCTTATATCCACTTTGATGAATTTGAATTGCTAACTTTTCTGTAATTAGATTATATTCTTTCCAGTCTATGATAAGTTTCTCAGCCATAGAAAAAACTAAATTATTTTAAAGGAGTTGTAAATAGACATTTCCTAATTGTTGAGGGTTTCTAGTACTGTATAGGTTCGTTATCTATAGATCTCCACAAATACCAAGTTGCTACAGAACAGTAAGGTGTAAATCTTTTATAAAGCTTTTCTAGAAATTTTTTTGGCGGAAAGTATTTCTTTTTATAATTATTTGAAATCGCTCTAAGTAATCCTATATCTTGAAGGGGCCAAATATTTGAGCGATTAAAAGTAAAAAGCAGTATCATCTCAGCTGACCATGTTCCAATTTGTTTTAAATCAGACAAATATTCAATAGCCTCCTCATCTGTCATTTTTTTTATCAAACTCGGTTTAAAAGTTTTATTTAGTATTCTTTTAGCTAAATCTTTTATTCCTCTTACTTTTTGTCTGCTCAAACCACAACTTTTTAAGCTACTAAATGATAATTTATTTACCGTTTTAGCATTAATTTTATTATTACATTTTTTTTGGAACCTTAAAAAAACAGAGTTCGCAGCCGCCACACTAATTTGTTGTCCTATTATACTTTTACAAAGAGAGAAAAAAACATCGTTACGTGTTTTAAGATTTCCATCTTTGTAGCTTGTAATTAGCTTTTTCATAACTTTATCTTTTTTCGATAAAATTTTTTTTGCCTTAGCCCAATATTTGGGGGGTCTGCTCATGTTCGTGGAGTAACTATTTGTTTTTTTAATTTATTCTCTCTCATGAAAATAATCAAAGAGCTAGTTATGACTAATGCAGCTCCTAATAAAGTCAGAATTTTAGGAACCTCACTCCAAATGAAAAAGCCAAAAATAATAGCAAATACCAAACTTAAATATTTAATTGGAGTTACCAGTGACGCCTCTGCCAATCTATAGCTTTGTGTCAACAATAGATTGGCTACGCTTCCACATAATCCAAGTATACAAAACAATAAAAAATCTAGAGGTGTTGGCATTATCCAATCGCTAAATAAAATTGTACTTAAGCCTAGTAAAGTACAAAGTAGTGTAAAATAAAAGGCGATCGTGTAATTAGCTTCGGTTTTGGAAAGGGATCTTACACTGATAGCTACACATGCAAAAAAGATGCAGAAAATAATAGGAGTAATGTAATAATAATTTAAATCTATGAAAGCAGGCTGTACGATTAAAAGCATTCCTAAAAATCCTAATAATACTGCTAACCATCTTTTAATTCCTACTCTTTCTGATAGAAAAATAATAGATGCTATTGTAACGAATATTGGTCCTCCAAAAGTTAACGAAACTACATCTGCCAATGGTAGTTCTCTTAGACCAAAAAATAATGCAATTATTGCTAAAGCGCCAGTTACAGCTCTGAAGGCATGAAGACCGGGACGTGAAGTTTTGTAAAAAGAGAATAGTTTATCTTTTGGTATTATAAAAAAAATTGGAATGAACCCAATAAAAAATCTTAAAAAAAGGACTTGCCCAATTGGATAGTAGTTTAACCACTTAACGCAGATATCCATTATAGAGAAGCAAATAACACTTCCAACCATGTACAATACGCCTATTTGATTTTGAGTTAACAATTTATTATTCTCCAGTCTGAAATATATTAAATAACTTATGCAGAAATGTACACTAGCTCTAGGATGTTTTTGGAAACCTGAGGAAAACTTTAAGAATAAACCAGGTATTACTCAGACTGAGGTTGGTTACGCTGGAGGACAAAAATCTGAAGTAACTTACGAGGAGGTTTGTACTGGAAACACTGGTCACGCAGAGGTAGTAAGACTAACCTATGACGAAAAAATAATTCCATTTAAGAAGATATTAGATTTATTTTTTAAGATGCACGATCCGACGCAAAAAGATATGCAATATCCAGATGTTGGTACTCAGTATAGAAGCGAAATTTTTTACGAGACTGATGAACAAAAAAAGGTTGCTGAGGAAACCCTAAGTGAAAAAAATCCTGAGTTTAATGGCAAAATTCAAACCAATATTTCAAAAATTAAAAATTATTGTAAGGCTGAAGAGTATCATCAAAGATATATTGAAAAGAAAAGTATATGAAATCTTTGGTATCAACTGAATGGTTAGATAAAAATTTAGAAAACGTAAGAATATTTGATGCGAGCTGGCATCTTCCTGTGGCTAAGAGAAATGCATTTCAAGAATATAAGGAGAGTCATATAAAGAATTCCAGTTTTTTTGATATTGATAAAAACTCTAATCAAAATTCTTCATTACCTCATATGCTCACAAATAAAGAAGATTGGGAAAAAATATTGTCAAAATACGGTATAAATAATTCAGATCATGTAATTATTTATGATAATTCTGATGTAATTAGTTCATGTCGTGTTTGGTATAATTTTTTATATTTTGGTCACAATTCGAACTTGATATCCATTTTAGATGGGGGTCTTAAAAAATGGATTGAGGAAAAAAGGTCAACTTTTAAAGAAATTAAAAATTTTGAATACAGTAGTTATCAAGCTACTGAGAATTCTTCTCTAGTTTTAAATAAAAATCAGATTGACTCGAATATTAAAAATAAAGTTTTCGAATTAGTAGATGCTAGAAGTAAAGAAAGATTTCAGGGTGAGCAACCTGAGTTTAGAAAAGAACTTAAAAGTGGAAATATTAAAGGATCTAAAAACCTTCCTTTTATTGAATTGATTAATAAATCAGATAAAACTTTTAAGGAAAAAAATAAATTAATTGATATTTTTAAAAAACACAGAATTGACATTAACAAAAACCTTGCATTTACTTGCGGATCAGGCATTACTGCGTGTGTTTTAGGTCTAGCTAATTCTATCATAAGTGGTAAAAAGCCAGTTATCTATGATGGCTCTTGGGCAGAGTACGGATTAAAATAATAATGAAAACATCGACAAAATTTAAAACTTTTTTAACTATATTTTTTATTGTTATATTTGCAATAATTGCAGCTCGTCATTTTGTTGGATTGCATTTTCAAAAAAAATTCAGTGTAAGGCCTGCACCAGGAGTAGTTGTTAAAGAAGTGGAGAAATCTAATTTTTATAAAAGTATTGAAACTTTTGGCACTGCAATTGCTCAAAAATCTAAGTCATATAGAGTTACAAAGAACGATGTTGTTGGCAATTTAAATATTGAGAATAGATTTGTAAAAAAAGGTGAAATTATAATTGCACTTAAAGATGAAAAAAATATAATTGCTGATTTTGAGGGTAAAATTGGAAAAAGAGAAATTGCTCAAGGTGTTCTTGGGTCAAATAGTTTAATAATAACCTTAGATGATTTAAAAAAAATCATAATAGATATTAAAATTCCTGAAAATTATATAGGGGTTCTTAAACCTGGATTAAAAGCAGAAATTACTAGTTCAGCGTTTGATAAGGTGTTTAAAGGTAACATTGAAACTATTAGTTCTCGAATAGACCCATCTACAAGATCCATTTTAACAAGGGTAATAGTAGATAATCCAAAATTTGAAATTATACCGGGTCAATTAATGACTGTTAAGATTATTTATGAAGAAACTGATGAAATTGGTGTTCCTGAGAGCGCTGTAACAATACAAGGAGAAACTGCTTTTGTTTACATTGTAAACAATGAAATAGCTGAAAAAAAAGATATTAAAATAGGAAAAAGAAATTTTGGTAAAGTTTCAATTATATCAGGAATTAATGAAGGTGATTTAGTAATAAGTGAAGGTGTATCAAAAGTAAGAGATAAAGCAAAAGTTAAAATTATAAACCCTTAAAATGTTTTTAACAGACCTATCTATAAAAAGACCTGTTGTTGCTTCTGTTATGAGTTTAATACTTGTAATTTTTGGATTAGTAACTTTTCAAGAAATACCCACTGATGAATTGCCAGATGTTCAACCGCCTGTAGTCACTATACAAACAGAATATAAAGGTGCCTCTGCTGAAATTGTAGATACCCAAATAACACAAAAAATAGAAGACTTTGTCGGAGGAACCCCTGGTTTAGAAACAATTGACTCTTTTAGTGAAGATGAAAGTTCGAGAATTACATTAACCTTTGAAAATGACTTAGATCTTGATGATGTTGCCAATGACGTAAGAAGTTCAGTTTCTAGAGTTTTAGATAATTTACCTGACGGAGCTGAGCAACCTGAGATCTTCAAACAAAGTGGGCAAATGAGAACTACTCTTTGGCTCTCTTTTAGTTCTGAGACTATGTCGGACTTAGAGTTAACTGATTACGCTGATAGGTATTTAACGGATACATTTTCTACCGTTGACGGCGTTGGAAGAGTTAGACTTGGAGGTCAAAGAGAACTCTCTTTACGAGTTTGGTTAGACCCCTTAGCTTTAGCTGCGAGAGATTTGACAACACAAGAAGTTGAGGCTGTTTTAAGAAAAGAAAATGTTGAGTTTCCAGCTGGGCGAATTGAGTCTAAAGATATAGATTTAACAATAAAGCTCGATAAAGCTTATGAAGATGTTGATAATTATAAAAATTTACCACTAAAAAGGGCTAAGGATGGATCAATAATCACTTTATCTGATGTATCAAGAATTGAATTAGGAGCTGAGTCAACGAGAACTATTTTTAAGGGTAACGGTAAACAAGTTGTTGGGATTGGAATATACCAGCAGTCAGATGCGAATACCATTTCTGTTGCTAATGGTATTAAAGAAAAAATGAAAGAATTAGAGCCAAGTCTACCTCAGGGTACAACTTTGGAAGTGTCTTTTGATAGAAGTAATTATATCAAAACTGCTATAAAAGAAGTTTATAAAACTTTAATAATTGCATTAATACTTGTTACAATAATTATATACTTATTTTTAGGTAATATAAGAGCTTTAATAGTTCCTTTGATAGCATTACCAGTCTCTTTGATATCAACTTTCCTATCAATCTATATTTTTGATTTTTCAATTAATTTATTTACCTTGATGGCTTTAGTGCTTGCTATCGGGATAGTAGTTGATGACGCTATAGTAATGCTTGAGAATATAGTTAGAAGAATAGAATTAGGCGACACTCCTTTAGTTGCCGCTTATAAAGGGGCAAAGCAAGTCTCTTTTGCTATCATAGCAACTACCGTAGTTCTAGTTGCCGTGTTTGTTCCTTTAATTTTTATTAAAGGAATTACAGGAGTATTGTTTACACAGACAGCAATTACACTGGCTTCAGCTGTAATTATTTCAAGTTTTGTTGCTCTCTCATTAAGTCCAATGCTAGCTAGCAAGTTTCTTCAAAAGAATATGAAAAAGTCAAAAATGGTTATTAAATTTGAGAATTTTTTAAAAAATCTAACTTACCTATATAAGGTTTCATTACTAGAATGGATTAAAAAAAGAAAAGCAATAACAATTTTTTTGTTGGGTACGCTAGCTCTTACTATTTTCTTTTTTAATTTTGCAAAAAAAGAATTGATAGCACCTGAAGATAGAGGTGCTTTTTTTGTAATAATTAAAGCTCCCCAAAGTTCTGGATTTAATTTTACCAAAGATAGAGCAGAAGAAATTGAAAAATTATTATTACCAAAAGTTGGAAATGGCGAATATAGAAGGTTAATAATGCGAGTTCCTGGATTTGGAAAATCTGCAAAACAGGTTAATAGTGGTTTCATTATTGTACTTTTAGAACCTTGGAAAAAAAGAGACCGTCATGGAGTAAAAATTATGAGGGAGTCTTTCAGTGAAATAGGAAAAGTACCAGGAGTATTGGCCTTTCCAATAATGCCTCAAGGGATTAGAACTGGTGGAATAGAAAGTCCAGTTCAATTTGTAATTTTAGGAAATACTTACAAACAATTGATTGAGTGGAAAGAAATTATTAAGAGAGAAGCGAGGAAAAATCCTGGACTAACATCAATTCAAGATGACTTTGATTTGAATAAGCCTCAACTTAACGTTAAGATTGATCAAAAAAAAGCTGCTGATTTAGGTGTTTCTACAGAAGATATTGGAAAAACTGTTGAAACAATTTTCGGTTCAAAAAGAGTAACAAATTTTACCAAAGACGGAAAAGAATATTCTATTATCTTACAAGGAGATATTAAAGATAGACAAGAACCAGATAGTATAAGTAAAGTATTTGTCAGATCCAAAAATAATGGAAAACTCGTTTCTGTATCTAATTTAGTAACATATAATGAAGAGGGACAATCTCCATTTTTAGCAAGATATAACAGACAGAAAGCTGTAACTATTTCAGCAAGACTCGTTGGGGATTATTCTTTAGATGAGGCATTAAAATTTTTAGTTGGGGTTGTTGAACAAAATACTCCGCAAGCTAGAATAGCCTATAAAGGCGAAAGTGAAGAATATAAAAAAACTAACACAGAACTTTACGTGATATTTGCTCTTGCTTTAATAACAGCTTATTTAGCTTTGAGCGCACAATTTGAAAGTTGGAGGCATCCATTAACTATAATGTTAACTGTTCCAATGGCAATACTAGGAGGCCTATTAGGTCTTTTAGTGGTTGGATCTTCGCTAAACGTTTATAGTCAGATTGCTTTGATCATTTTAATTGGTTTGTCAGCAAAAAATGGAATTTTAATTGTTGAATTTGCTAATCAATTAAGGAAAGAAGGAAAAAATCTTGAAGTTGCAGTTTTTGAAGCAGCTTCGATTAGATTAAGGCCAATTTTAATGACAAGTATATCTACAATTATTGGTGTTCTCCCTCTTATTCTGGGAACTGGTCCAGGTGCAGCAAGCAGGTTGACAGTTGGTATAACAATATTTGGCGGTATGCTGTTCTCAACTTTTTTTACTCTATATGTAATTCCTACTGTTTATACTATAGTTGGTAAAGGAACTCAGAGAATAGATGCGGTTGAAATAGAATTAAAAAAACAGCTTAAAAAATAATATATTTATTCTTATCTAAATTTTTTTTACAAAGCTTAAGCTGTTTTCTGTATTTACTTGCCATATCTTTTACAGACTTAGCATAAATGATAGCTTTTTTGTCTTTAGAATAATTTTTATAATCTCCCCAGCCTTTATAATAAGCTAAATACTGCCTATAGGCATCTTGCTTAGATATTTTTAATATCTTAGAAGTTTTGTGAATATACCAACCTATAAAATCAACTGAGTCTTTAAAACGAGCTCTTGTTGCTAATGGATTGTCTGTTTCTCTCTTGTACTGCTCCCAGGTTCCTTTTACAGCCTGGGAATAGCCAAAAGAACTAGATGGTCTTTTAAAAGGTATAACTTTAAATAATTTTTTCCTAGGAGGTTTAGCTAACCAATTAAAATCACTCTCTTTTTTTACAAAAGCAAGTTGTAAGTGAATAGGTGCTCCCCATTTCTCATATGAAGCTTTAGCATGTTTATACCAAAGATATCTTTCTTCAAATATTGCGCAACTATTTTGAGTATTTTTTGGAATTGAAGAACAAGCAGCTAATAAGAAAAAAATTCCAATAGATAAAATTTTTTTATAAAGAATCATTTCTTAAATTATATAAGAAATTAATTTAGCTTTCTCCATTTTTCTGGTTTAATAAAAGACCCTTTCCACATTCCCAATTTTTCTTCTTTCGCATAATTTTCGTCAGGTATATATAGTTTTGAATATTTTCTATAAGCTATTGCATAACCATTTCGTACCATCCATCTGTTCAAATTTATTTTGCCTTTCAAACATTTTCCCAAATATCTCTTATATCTATCTTTTCCTAATAAAATACATTTTACAGGTTCATTGCCAATTTTTTGTATAAGTTTTTTTTTAGATATTTGTCCACAATAATAATCTTTTTGAAAATTTAAAAAAATTATTTGGAGGTAAGACTTTTTACATTTTTGTTTCATTTCGGGAGCGTCAATACCTTCTAATCTAATTTTATAAGATTTAATATGAATTGTATCTCCATCAACTACTTTTGGAACTCCAATAATTTCTGATGCTTGAATATTTTGAAAAAAAAATAAGATTAATATTGTTATTATGTGTTTGTTCATAAAATTATTTTTTTTAATAAAAATATTAATATTACTCCAATCATATTAGCCAACAAATCGTAAAGCTCGAAAGCTCGATTAGGAATAAAATAGTGTGAGATTTCTAAAAGAATAGAGATAAAAAAAATAAAATAAAGATTAGTAATAATTCGGATCTGTTTTAAATTACAAATCACAGCTAAAGTTGTAATGTACATAAAACAAAATAAATGATTAATTGAAGTCCCTATAGGGTTATCAACCAAATTTGGTTGTTTTCCTAAATCTCCATAAAAAAAATATCCGATCAGACTTCCCGGAAATAAATATAGAATGAACAATCCGATTAAAGAGAAATAGTAAAGATATTCAATCAATTTTATGACATTATTTTTCATTATAAATTTAATATAGTACATAATTTCTGATATTTAACTATTATGAGTAAATTAATCTTAACAAGACATGGCCAAAGTGTATGGAATGCTGAAAACAAATTTACGGGATGGGTAGACGTTGATTTATCTAAAAAAGGAATTTTAGAGGCTCAAAAATCTGGTCAATTAATTAAAAATCTAAGCATTAATATAGATGTTTCCTACACATCTTTTTTAAAAAGATCCATCAAAACGCTTACTACTATACTTCAAGAAAATGGTTTGGAGCTTAAATTTAATACTTCTTGGGAATTAAATGAGAGACATTACGGATCTTTAACTGGTTTAAACAAAGAGGAAACTAAAAAAAAAATTGGTGAGGAACAGTTTAAAAAATATAGAAGATCTTGGGATATACCGCCGCCACCAATGGCTGAGAATGATAAAAATCTTTCTTTATTTAGTCCGTTAAACGCAAGTATACCAATGGGCATGATACCTTTTACGGAGTCCTTAAAAGATACTTATGGAAGAGTTATTCCTTACTATGAAAAAGAAATTCAAAAACATTTCAAAGAAAATAAGAATGTTTTAATATCAGCTCATGGTAATTCAATAAGAGCACTATGTAAGTATTTGTTTAAAATTTCTGATGAAAAGATTAATGAATTAGAAATTCCTACAGGAAATCCTCTTATAATTGAATTTGATAATAATCTAAAAATCCAAAAGTATCATTATTTAGATGAGAATAGATCTAAACCTATTATCTTTAATCAGTAAATTAAATTAGATATCTTATCGTACATTTCTTTTGTATTTAGGTGATAAAACTTTTGTTTACTCTCATTTCCAATTAAAGAATTTTCCTTAATTAGATAGTTCCAAATTTTGTTCATAGAAAAAATCTTATCTTTTATGGAACTAAAAGCGTTTTGGTCTAAAATTTGAAGACCAGTAAAAATATATTCATTGCTTTTGTCTCTACTAATCACACCATCATGAAGATTAAAATCTCCCTTAAAAGAACTGTCAAAGCTCAAATTTTTGTTGACTAACAATAAACAAGGTTTTTTCTTTTTAAAATAAAGATCTTCTAAATCTTTTAATTCATTGCAGTAAGCATCACTCCATAAAGTATCAGGATTAACTGCTACAAAAGGCTCTTTAAATGATCTAGTGGCGTGAAGTATTCCGCCTCCAGTATCAAGCAACATGTTTTGTTCATGGGAGATTATAATATTTGCTTTATATTTCTTGCTATTAATAAAATTTTTAATTTTATTTGGCAGATGATGAACATTAATAGCTATTTCCTCTATTCCATGATTAATTAACAACTCAATTGCTCTCTCTAGTAAGTTCTTGTTTCCTATTTGAATTAACGGCTTAGGAGTTATTAAAGTAATCGGTTGCATCCTTTGTCCCAATCCAGCTGCTAGGATCATGCCATGTTTAATTCTCATATTTTAACCTTTCTTAATTTCTTAATAGGTAGATGCTTTTTAAATAATATATTTAACTTATTAAAAATAGGATTTTTCATTCTTTTTAAAATAAGTGACCATGTATAAGGTAAATATTTTAAATAATTTGGTTTGCCATCTCTTTTATAAAGACGTACAAAAATTCCAAGTATCTTTAAATTTCTTTGCACAGATAAAATATCGAAATCATTTTTAATGTAAGACTGCTCTTTAACTTTAAAATTTTTTCTTTTTATATAATACCTAAATAAGTTGTCTCGTAAATTGCTAGGCAGTTTTATCCTCACATCATCAATCAACGAAGCAACATCATATAAAGGATTCCCAATTATTGCATCTTGACTGTCAATTAAACTTAATCTCTTTTTAACCATCATTATATTTGACGCATGAAAATCTCTATGTGTAAAATAATTATTTTTAAAATAAATTTTTTTATAAATATTATTAAGCTCTTTCTTGAATATTTTTTTAATTTTTCCAAGTTTTAGATTTTTAGAACAATGCTTTAAATACCAATCAAAAAATAAATCTGACTCTTTATGCAATTGATTGAGAGAATATTTTATAAATTTGATTTTTTTCCCCCCAAAATAATACTTTTTTTTAAGTTTAATTTTTTGCAACTTTACAATTAAATCAATTAATTTTTTGTAATCGTTCAGCTTATTTTTTTTATTTCTTATATAATGTAAGAAAGATGTATCTCCTAAATCTGTTATTTCTATCATATTATTTTTATAATAATTATTAAGTAGTTTAGGTGATAAAATATTATGGCTATTTAAAATATCATTTACAACTGAATAAACTATTAAATTTTTAAATTGCTCTCTTTTTGCTAATACTATTATCGATGTTGTATTATTTTTTTTTGCTCTGTAAAATTCTCTAAAAGATGCATCGCCAGAAATTTTTTTTAACTTATAATTTATTTTCATTACTATCTTTCCATTTTCCATATCCTAAAAGTCTTATTTTTCTTTCTTGATCTTTATTGGAATAATCTAAATAAATTTCTAGTCTATTTGTTACTTTTGTTTCAACTAATTCTGGCCATTCAATTATCTTTATACTATCAAAATTTTCTTTAAATATACCTAATTCATCTAGCTCTTTGCTTTTTTTAATTCTATAAAGATCATAATGCATCACCTTAAAGTTTTTTATTTCGTATTCGTACAGCAAGTTAAAAGTGGGGCTTAAAACATCTGTTTCTTTTATTTTATTTTTTTTTTGTAAATAATTAATAAAATTTCTTGTGAAAGTCGTTTTTCCAACTCCTATCTCTCCTATTAAAAAAATACAGTCATTTTTAGATACTTTGTCAGCGATTTTATTCGATATTAATTTAAGATGATCTAGAGATTTAACAATCATTAGCTACTAATCTAGTAGCGATAAGTATCCGGTTTAAAAGGCCCTGATGGTTTAACGCTAATATAGTCTGCTTGTTCTTTTGACATTTTCGTTAGTTTTGCTCCAACTTTTTCTAAATGCAGCATAGCTACTTTTTCATCTAAGTGTTTAGGTAAAACATAAACTTTTTTCTCGTATTTATCAGAATTATTCCACAATTCAATTTGAGCTATTACTTGATTAGTAAAGGACGCGCTCATAACAAAACTTGGATGACCTGTTGCACAACCTAAATTAACTAGTCTACCCTCTGCTAATAGTATTATTCTTTTCTTGCTTGGTAATTCTATCTCATGAACTTGTGGCTTTATTTCATCCCATTTATAATTTTTTAAAGCATCTACTTGTATTTCATTATCAAAATGACCAATATTACATAGTATTGCTCTATCTTTCATGTTTCGCATATGGTCTGCAGTTACAATATCTTTATTGCCGGTTGCTGTTACGATTATATCTGCATCTTTAATTGCCTCGTCCATTATTACAACTTCATATCCTTCCATTGCAGCTTGAAGTGCACAAATAGGGTCAGTTTCTGTAACCAAAACTCTTGCCCCTGCTTGTCTCAATGAAGCAGCACTACCTTTTCCTACATCTCCAAAGCCCGCTACTATTGCAACTTTTCCTGACATCATTACGTCTGTAGCTCTTTTTATTCCGTCAACAAGACTTTCTCTACATCCATATAAATTATCAAATTTCGACTTAGTCACCGAGTCGTTTACATTAATAGCTGGTATTAAAAGTTCATTGTTGGACTCCATTTTTTTTAAAGCTAATACTCCTGTGGTTGTCTCCTCGGATACTCCTTTAATGTTTTTAAGTAAATCTTTATATTCTTTATGCATAAGGGCGGTGAGATCGCCACCGTCATCTAAAATCATATTTGGTATCCAATCTTTTTTACCCTCGATAGTTTGTTTTACACACCACCAATATTCTTTTTCTGTTTCCCCTTTCCAAGCAAACACTGGAACTCCAGCTTTTGCAATAGCAGCTGCTGCATGATCTTGAGTAGAAAAAATATTGCAAGAAGACCATCTGCATTCAGCCCCTAGGTCAACTAATGTTTCTATCAATACTGCTGTTTGAATTGTCATGTGTAAACAACCTAAAATACGGGCTCCTTTAAGTGGTTTTTTACCCCCATATTCTTTTCTGATTGCCATCAAACCTGGCATCTCTGTTTCAGCAAGAGAAATCTCTTTTCTACCAAAATCAGCTAGGTTAATATCTTTTACTTTAAAATCTTGAGGCATATTTCAATGTTATTTAACAAGATAACTGAATGTTATCAAGTAAGATCGCTAAGAAAATTTTGGTAGCAATACTTCTACTTGGGCTCCTTGTTTATTTACTCTATTTGAGGCGGATATTGTCCCTTCATGTAATTCGACTATATTTTTTACAATATTAAGTCCTAAACCTGAGTGCTTTCCAAAGCTTTTAGGTCTATTACTGTAAAAACGTTTAAATATTTTTTGAGGAGATGTTTCTGAGAAACCAGGTCCTTCATCTTTAATCACTACTAAGACATTATTTGAAGTTTCTTCCATAGTAATTTCAATTTTTTTATTATCTTCGCTAAAAGAGATAGAATTATCTAATAAATTAGCTACTACCTGTTCTAATCTATTTTCTATGCCTAAAATAAAATAACCATTTTTTGAATTAATTTTCTTTTTTATATTGATTTGAATATTTTTATTTTGATTTTTCAAATCTTGTCTAAAATCCTCAACTACATTATCTATCACATCAAATAAATTTATTTTGCTCATTTTTTCTCTGGACCATGTAGCTTCGTCCTTCAACATTTGCGAATAATCTGTGATAAGTCGCTCTATCCTCTCAACATCGTGGTTAATAATTGTTAATAATTTCTCACTTTCAGTTTTTGAAGTAGTTTTATCTAATAACTCGGAAGCACTTTTTAGAGATGCCAAAGGATTTCTTATTTCGTGCGCTAAATCATTTGAAAAAGTTTCAGCTCTTGTTGTTCTTTTTTGTAATTCTTTAGTCATTTCGTCAATTGATTTTGTTAATTTTCCAATTTCATCTTCCCTGACAAAAAAATTTTTTATATCAATATTTTGTGAAGATTTTTTTTTAATTGCCTCACTGAAGGAAACTAGTAAACCTATTGGTTTTAAAATATACTTATTCAAAAAAAGAGAAAATATTAAAATAACTAAAGCAACTGCTAATACTGTTCTGATTATGAAAGCTTTTCTTTCTTCAACTGCATTTAAAATATCATTTGCCTCTTCAGACACAACTATATAGCCAGTTTCTTTTTCTTTAAGTTCTATTCGACTTAATGTGCTTACAAAAAAATTATTTTGAATTTTTTCTGAAATTGTTAGTGTTTCATTCTCATATCTATTAAGAATTGCATCTTTTATAAGATTTTTATTTTGATCTACAATTAATTTTTCTGAATTTTCTTTTTCTTTAATTTTTCCGTCTAATGTTTGTTCTATAATTATTTCAGATCTTTCAAAAACATTTTGATCTAAATCTAAAATATTAGTGTCACCAATTAATTCACCATTTATATCGAAAAACTGAACTCTATCTAAACTTTGAAAAAGAAATCTGGTTGACAATAAAAAAGTTCTTATATTTTTTGAATTAAATTCAACATTTAATCTTTCAAGATGGTCTACAGTATTATTAATAATTATAGCATGATTAGCCGTTCGTTTTTTAATTAAATTAGGCTCAATGGCTTTTAAATAAATTATAGTAAAAAGTCCTAAAATAGAGAATACACTAAGATTGAATAATAGAAATTTTCTTAAAATAGATGCAGATTTTTTTTGTCTCATTAACTAACATTCCATCTATACCCACTTCCATACCTAGTTTCAATCGCTGAAAATTTTTCATCTACTTTTTTGAACTTTTTTCTGATTCTTTTGACATGGCTATCAATAGTTCTGTCCTCTATTTCTGTATTTTCCTTATAAGCTATGTCCATCAAATGAGCTCTCTCTTTTATCACACCCGGTCTTTTAGCTAATTCTTTTACAATTAAAAATTCTGTCGTAGTTAATTTGTCTGGTAGTGGCTTTCCTCCCCATTCGCACTCTAGTTGAGAAGGGTCTAATTTTAATTTTCCATGATTAATGATATTCTTTGTATCGTCTATAACATTGTTCTTTTTTCTTAATTGAACTCTAATTCGTTCAATTAAAACTTTTGTTGAAAATCCTCCTGATTTTTTTACAAAGTCATCTGCTCCTAGTTTTAAACCTAACAATTCATCAACTTCCTCATCCTTAGAAGTTAAAAAGATAATGGGTATTGACATTTTCTTTCTTAATTTTTTTAACAACTCTTCTCCGTCCATTCTTGGCATCTTTATGTCTACCACAGCCAGATCAGGTGGATTTCTTGTAAGACCGATTAACGCTGACTCTCCATCTATATACGTTTGAACAGAAAAACCTTCTCTCTCCAACGCAATACTTATACCGGTAAGAATGTTTCTGTCATCATCTACTAAAGCAATAGTTTGTGTCATATGTTTATTCTCATGATCTTAATGTCAAAATTTAGGCGTTTAATGAGCTTCTCCCCAATTGTTTCCTGAGTTTATACTTACCTCTAATGGTATTGAAAACATATGATGCTCTGAACTCGAAATAGAAACCATTGCATCTTTGATATGTTTTTTAATCCTATCCTCATCTTTTTTTAAACATTCAAAGATTAATTCGTCATGAATTTGAAGAAGCATTTTTGCTGTATTTTTTTTGTCATTAAAAACTTTATCAATTTTCATCATAGCTAATCTTATAATATCAGCTGCTGATCCTTGAATAGGAGCATTGATTGCTGCTCTCTCTTGAAAACTTCTTACGCTAAAATTTTTATCATTTATTCCTCTAAGATGAATTCTTCTTCCAAAGATATTGGTAACAAATCCTTTTTTTCTGCAAGTCTTAATTGTTGAGTTCATATAATCTTTTATTTCAGGAAACTTTTTAAAGTAGGCATTAATAAAATCTAAAGCTTCCTGATTCGATACTGAAATCTGTTTCGCTAAACCATATTGGGTAATACCGTAAATTATACCAAAATTAATTGCTTTTGCTTTTCTTCTCAAATCTTCTGAAACTTTTTCAATCGGTGCACCAAAAACTTGACTAGCAGTAAGTGAATGAATGTCTTGATTATTTTTAAAAGCCTTCTTTAATGCCTTTACATCAGCTATATCTGCTAAAATTCTCATCTCAATTTGATTATAATCAGCCGAAATAAGAATATTATTTTCTTCAGCGATAAAAGCTTTTCTTATTTCTTTACCATCTAATGTTTTAATTGGAATATTTTGAAGGTTAGGGTCACTTGAAGCAAGTCTTCCAGTATTTGTAGCGGCCAAAAGAAAAGACGTATGCACTCTTTTCGTTTTAGAATTTATATGATCTTGCAAGGCATCACTGTAGGTACTTTTTAATTTAGATATCTGTCGCCATTCTAAAATTAAATTGGGAAACTTGTGACCTGTTAATGCTAAGTCTTCTAGAATTTTAGCACTGGTTGCTAGACTTCCTTTTTTTGTTTTTTTCAATTTTGCTATTTTGAGATCATTATAAATTATTTCTCCTAGTTGTTTGGGTGAACCGATGTTAAACTCTTTACCAGATAGTTTATAAATTTGTTTTTCTATTTTTTTTAATCTTTCCTCAAACTTATTTGATAGTCTTTTTAAATATGCATCATCAATTTTTATTCCATTCATTTCCATATTTGATAGTAGTTTAACCATGGGTTTTTCGAAGATTTCATAAATTTTATTAAGACTTTCTTGGTTTATTCTTTCTGATAAAAGTTCATAAAGCCTTAGTGTAACATCTGCATCTTCAGCGGCATATTCTGTTGCCTCTTTCAAATTAACATCAGAAAATTTTAATTGTTTTTTTCCTGTTCCAACCAAGTCTTTATATGAAATGGTTTTATGTGCGAGATGCAACTCGGAGAGAGTATCCATATTGTGCCTGTTATTACCAGCATCCAAGACATAAGATAATAACATGGTATCTTCAATAGGGCTTATATTTATCCCATTATTTCTTAAAACTATTAAATCGTACTTTATATTTTGGCCAACCTTTTTTATACTTTCATCTTCTAATAAAGATTTTAATTTATTTAAAACTAACTTTTTATCTAAACATTTAATTTTTTTATGGTTAATTGGAATATAGTATGCCTCATTAGAGGCACAGCTGAATGAAATTCCTACCAAATCAGCTTCCATAGGATTTAAAGATGTAGTCTCTGTATCTACTGAAATAATCGATTTATTATTTAGATTATTAACTAATTTTTCTAAATCATTTTCATCAAGGATACTTTTGTAAAGTTTAACATCAATTTTTGAAATGTTGTTTTTTTTAGACTCAGTAATTTTGTTGGTCTTATTGCCTTCTCCATAAACACTGATAGCTTGACTAAGCAATCTATTAAATTCCATGTCCCTGAGAAAATTATATAAAATATCCCTTTCTACCTCTTTTAAAATAAAACTATTAGGATCATCTTTAACTGGTACGTCATCTTTTAATGTTACCAATTTTCTGCTCAACAAAGCTTTTTCTTTGTTGGCTATTAATGTTTCGCGTCTTTTATTTTGAGGTATTTCAGTTGCCTTTTTAAGCAGAGTATCTAAGTTTTCATATTTATTAATTAATTCAGCGGCTGTTTTAATCCCTATTCCTGGGACACCTGGTATATTATCTGAACTGTCTCCAGCTAATGATTGCACGTCGATAACTTGTTTTGGTTTTACACCAAATTTTTCTAGCACTTCTTTTTCTCCAATAACTTTACTTTTCATTGGATCGTAAAGTCTAATTTTACCGGATACTAGTTGCATTAAATCTTTGTCCGAAGAAATAATAGTTACCTTAGCACCAGCAGAAGTAATTTGTTTTGCGTAAGTAGCTATAAGATCATCTGCCTCATAATTAAGAAGTTCAATGGAAGGTAAATTAAAAGCTTTTACCGATTTTCTTATATATTCAAATTGTGGAGCTAAGTCGTCAGGAGCCTCGGACCTATTGGCTTTATATTCGCTATAAATTTCATTTCTAAAATTTTTTCTTGCTGAATCAAAGATTACAGCAAAATGAGTTGGTTTTTGTTCAGAATCATCTGATCTTGCATCTTCTAGTAATTTAAAGAGCATAGAACAAAAACCACTTACAGCTCCAGTGGGCAATCCATCACTTTTTCTAGACAAAGGTGGTAAGGCATAATAAGCACGAAAAATATAACCTGATCCATCAATAAGATAATAATGGTCTGTTTTTTTTATTGAACTCATATATATATATTACATTAATTTTTAATCTTTATTGAATCAAACTATGAGCAAATTTGCATTAACTGTTGAAAATCTTTCAAAAATTTTCATTGATTCTAAAAATAAAAAAGAAAATACAGCTCTAAATAATTTGAATTTTAATGTTAAACAAGGTGAGGTATTCGGATTACTAGGTCCAAATGGTGCAGGCAAAACCACATTTTTAAATATTTTAGGTGGTACAGTGTCTAAAACAAATGGAAAAATAATAGTTTGGGGATTTGATATTGATAAAAATCCAAGACAAGTAAAAGCTTCCATAGGTATAGTTCCACAAGAAATTAATTTAGACGCGTTTTTTAGTCCAAGGAAATTGCTAGAATTACAAGCTGGTTTATTTGGAGTAATTAAAAAAGATAGAATTACAGATATAATTTTAAAAATAGTAGCCTTAGAAGATAAGGCTAATGCTTATTCAAGAAGTCTTTCAGGGGGAATGAAAAGAAGGTTATTGATAGCAAAAGCAATGGTTCACCAGCCTCCTATTTTGATTTTAGATGAACCAACAGCAGGAGTGGATGTTGAATTGAGAAATAATCTCTGGAGTAATGTTAAAGAGCTAAACAAAGAAGGAGTCACAATTATTTTAACAACACACTATTTATTTGAAGCTCAAGAAATGTGTAATCGCATAGCAATCATAAATAAAGGAGAACTAGTTGCTCTAGACACAACTGAAAAACTCCTAGAAAGAATACAATCAAAAAAAGTAATCTTTAAAGTTGAAAATATCAACACTTCAATTAATCTTAAGTTGAAAGATGTTAAATTTGAGATAAGTTCAAACGACACTTTGTCGATTACCTACGAAAAAAAATCTCTTAATTTTGAGGATATCATTAATTATTTGAAGCAAAATAATATAAAAGTACTTGATATTTCGACTGAAGATGGAGATTTAGAAGACGTATTTGTTCAATTAACAAAAAAGTAGATTTAATATTAAAAAATATATAAAGATATTATTATGGAATCGGTTAAAAATTTTAGTAATTCGAAATTAGTTAAAAGAATATTTGTTGTATTACTTGGAACAGTATTATTGGCTATTTCTTCAAAAATTAAAATTCCCTTTTATCCTGTGCCAATGACTATGCAAACCTTAATAGTATTAGTCATAGGAATTGGATTTGGATGGAAACTTGGATTAGCTACAATTTCTTTGTATCTCTTCGAAGGCATAATAGGTTTACCAGTTTTTTCTGGAACCCCTGAGAAAGGAATTGGTTTAGTTTATTTTACTGGCCCGACCATGGGGTATCTTTTAGGATTTCTTGTGGCGGTGTTTTTAGCAGGTTTTTTTAATTATAAAAATAATTTAGTAACTAATTTCATAAAATTATCATTTGCTATAAGCTTCATTTATATTTTTGGGTTGCTATGGTTGGGTAGTTTAATAGGTTGGGATAAACCAATATTCAAATTAGGAGCACAACCATTTTTACTAGCTGAATTATTTAAAATTTTAATCGTAACTTTTGCTGTAAATCAAGTCAGAAAGATTAGAAATATTATTTAGGCGATCTTTTTGAGAGTATTCTTTGCAGGGTTCTTCGGTGCATTTTTAATCTTCTAGCAGTTTCTGATACGTTTCTATTACACAGTTCAAACACTCTGTGGATATGCTCCCATTTTACTCTATCTGCCGACATTGGATTTTCTGGTGGTTTTGCTTTTGACTCCGGTGAGGCCAGCAGAGCTGCTTCAACATCGTCTGCATCTACAGGTTTAGCCATATAATCTATTGCCCCTGCTTTAACAGCAGCAACTGCGGTAGGTAAATTCCCGTATCCGGTTAACATGACTATTCTACAATCCTTTTTGACCTTAGAAAGCTCTTTTACTACATCCAATCCATTTCCATCTTCAAGTCTCAAATCCACTAGGGCAAAAGCAGGTGGATTTTCCTTGGTTATTTTAAGTCCTTCAGACACAGTTTTAGCCTCTTTCACCGTAAATCCCTTTTTTTGCATGGCCCTGGCCAATCTTCCTCTCAAAGGATCATCATCATCTAAAATAAGTAGTGTTTTATCAGAAAAATCTGAGAGATTAAGTTGTTCAGCGTAATCTTTTTGTGATCTCATAATTTTTATATAGTCACTCAAATGATTTTTACAACTGGATAAAACAGCTTTTTTTTCTTTACATAGAGTCAAAAAAACCTTAAATGCGAATAAATAAGGTTTTTTTTATTAAAATTTTTTAAAAACCTTTTGTGTAAACAAACGAGGGACACATGAAATGCGAAAATTTAAAGACGTTAACGAATTAGTTAATGCATTAAAACCAGATTACCCCGTATATTGTATACGGCCTGAGTCGATTATAAAATCAGCCAAATTCTTTAAAGAAAATTTTCCAGGCAAAGTACTTTACGCTGTGAAGACTAATCCTAATGAGCGAGTAATTCGACAAATTATTTCCAGTGGTATTGAAGACTTTGATGTGGCGTCTTTAAATGAAATTAGATTAATTAAAAAGATAAAAGATAAAGTAAATTTATTTTTTATGCACACAATTAAGACAAGAGAAAGTATTTCTTCTGCATATTTTGACTACGGAGTTAGAAACTTTGCATTAGATAACAAAGATGAACTAAGAAAAATTTTAGACGCCACAAACCAAGCAAAAGATTTAAATCTTTTTGTTAGAATAGCAATTTCTAACGAACATGCGGAAATTGATCTATCAAGAAAATTTGGTGCACTTCCCTCTGAAGCTTTGGGTCTTGTAAGATTATGTAAACAATACTCAAAAAAACTTGGTATTAGTTTTCATGTTGGATCTCAATGTATGCATAAAATTTCTTACTCAAAGGGTATTCAAGAAATTGGCAATATTATAAAAAAAACAAAAATTTTACCTGACATTATTAACGTGGGGGGTGGCTTTCCATCAATTTATCCTGATTTAAATCCAGAACCATTGATTAATTACCTTAATGAAATAAAACTTTCTCTAAAAAATTTGAAACTAAGCAAGATGCCTAATATTATTTGTGAACCTGGAAGAGCTATAGTTGCAGAAAGTGGCTCGACTATTGTGAAAGTAATTTTAAGAAAAAAACAAAAACTATATATAAATGATGGTACATATGGCTCACTTTTTGATGCAGGAGTTCCAAACTTTATTTTACCTTCAAAAATGATTACTAACGGAAGAGTTCATTCGAAAAAATTGACGCCTTTTAGTTTTTTTGGACCTACCTGTGACAGTCTTGATTATATGAAAGGTCCTTTTTTATTGCCTAATAATATAAAAGAGGGTGATTATATAGAGCTCGGCCAACTAGGTGCTTATTCGTTAACATTTAGAACAAAGTTTAATGGTTTTTATTCGAACGAAATTTTTGAACTAAGCGACAAACCAATTATATCTTTGTATGATGATTCAAGTAAAGTTGATTACTTGGTTGCCTAATGACAAAAAAAAATAGTCCAAATATTGGACATAATAAAAAATCTTTTTTAAAAAATCCTGTAGAGCATATAGATATAACATCCTTTGATGCCAGAAAAATTATCGATGGTATGAGCAAGATGTCTTTTACCTCTAGAGATACCGCTAATGCTGCAAAAATTTACAACGAGATGATCTCAGATAATAATTGTTCAATTTTTCTCACTATTGCTGGATCTACTTCAGCTGGTGGTTGCATGAAGGTATACTCAGATTTGGTTAAATATAATATGGTGGATGCGATAGTGGCTACAGGAGCATCAATAATAGATATGGATTTTTTTGAAGCTCTAGGTTTTAAACATTATCAAGGATCTCAATTTCAAGATGATACAGAGTTAAGGCAAAATTATATAGACAGGATTTATGATACCTATATTGATGAAGAAGAGCTTCAAGCTTGTGATCAGATAATTTGTGATGTTGCGAACTCTTTAGACCCAAAACCTTACACTTCGAGAGAATTTATTAAAGAATTAGGTAAATATTTAAAAAAAAACGCGAAGAAAAAAGGATCTCTTATTGAAACTGCTTTCGATAATAATGTTCCAATTTTTTGTCCAGCATTTACTGACAGTTCGGCAGGTTTCGGCCTAGTAATGCACCAGGAACAAAATCCAAATAAACATATAACTATTGATTCTATAAGGGAACTTAGAGAATTAACCGAAATAAAAATAAAATCTAAACAATCTGGTTTACTAATGGTAGGTGGGGGTGTACCTAAAAATTTTGTTCAAGATACTGTTGTTTGCGCTGATCTAATAGGCAAGGAAGTAGACATGCACAAATATGCTATACAAATTACCGTTGCTGATACGAGAGATGGAGCTTGTAGCAGTTCAACTCTAAAAGAAGCTAGTTCTTGGGGCAAAGTTGACATAGCCAAGGAACAAATGGTTTTCGCTGAAGCAACAAGTGTTTTGCCTTTAATAGCTAGCGACGCATATCATTACCAAAATTGGAAAAAGAGAAAAAAAAGAAACTTTTCTGAGTTGTTTAAGTCCTAGATGAATTATTTAAGTCAAAAAAAAGGTTTTCTGGGTTATGACGCAAATAGTAAAATTAAAAATAAAGTGGTTGTTGTTCCTTTTGGTTTAGAAAAAACTGTTAGTTATGGAACCGGTACAAAAAATGGCCCTGCAGAAATAATAAAAGCATCTCATCAAGTTGAATTATTTGATGAAGAATTAAATAAAGAACCCTACAAAGAGATAGGATTTAAAACATTAAGGCCAATTAAAATTAAAAAAAAGATTATTCATGCCTTAAACCAGTTATCACAAATTAATCACAAAATAATCTTAAATAAAAAATTTCCAATTGTTTTTGGTGGCGAGCATTCAATAACAGCTGGATCTATAAAACCATTTACGAAAAAATATAAAGAAATAGTCTTACTTCACTTTGATGCTCACGCAGATCTTCGTGAAAATTACAATGGAGAAAAATATTCACATGCATCAGCTATAAGACGATGCCTAGACTTTAAAAATGTAAAAGTTATTTCTTTAGGAATAAGAAATATTTCAAAAACAGAAATGAATTTTTATAAAGATAATAAAAACAAAATAAAAATTTTTTGGGGTAAAGATAAAAACAAGTGGAATCTTAAAAATCTTTATTCCAACCTTAAAGGCAAAAATGTATACATAACTTTTGATGTTGATGCTTTAGATGCTAGTATTATGCCAGCTACAGGAACCCCAGAGCCAGGTGGTCTTTTATGGGAAGAGGTCTTGCCAATTATTAAAAAAGTAAGCCAAATATCGAAGATCATTGGAGCTGATATAAACGAACTAGCTCCAATTAAAAATTTTGACTCCTACAATTTTTTGGTAGCAAAACTAGCTTACAAAATTTTAGCTTATATTTTTGAATTTAAGAAGAAGTCTTAATATCATTTATGTTCCAAGATATATTTACTAATGCGCCATTTAATCTAGTGCTTTTAGAAAAAAATAATTTAGCTAATTTTCTTTCTAAAAGAGTTTTACCTAAGAAAGTTCCTAAACCTGTGCCAGCATTTGAATTAATAAGATTTGACTTAGATTTAATATAAGGTTCTCCAAGTACCTCCTTAATATCTTCAGGAAAACCAGGTCCGTCATCGTTAATATCTATATTGACGTTATAATTATCACTTTTAATAACAATCTCAACTTTGCTTTTTGAAAACTTTATTGCATTTCCAATAAAATTTCTTAAACCATAAATTAATTCTGGAGATCGTTGAACTTTTAATTTGTTTAAGTCTTTCACAACAATTAATTCTATTTGTTTAGAAGACGTTTCTTTGAATGTTTCAATTATTTCATCTAATAAATTTTCTAGATTTGTCTGGTTAAAAAATTCGTCCTCTTTTATTTGTTTTTTTGATATCTGTTTCAATATCTCTCCACATCTTTTTGTTTGACTTATCAAAAGATCAATGTCTTTAGAAAATTCTTTGTCATTTCCTAATTCTTTTTTTAATTCTTTTGAAACAACACTTATTGTTGCTAATGGTGTCCCTAAAGAATGCGCTGCCGCGGCCGCTTGTCCGCCTAAAGACTCTAGTTCATATTCTTTTGCAATAACTTCTTGCAATTTATTTACTGCATCAGATCGTCTTTTACTTTCCCCTGAAAATCGAATCCCAAAATAACAAATAAAAATAAGTCCAATAATTAATGCTATAAAATATCCTGTTAAATATAATTTTGGAAAAGTAATGGAGTCTTCGTGTATACCAGGTAATGGGAAGTGAAATATAGTTAATAAAAATAAAAAAATTATTGTTAAAATTCCTAAAATTATTGTAGTTCCCATACTTAAAAATGTTGAAGAAACAATAGCTGGCACAATCATCAAAATAGAAAATGGGTTTGAAATACCACCCGTTAAGTATAATAGAATGGTTAGTTGAGCTAAATCATATATTAAGTAAAGACTAGCTTGAAAATCTTTTATTGCGATTGACTTAGTCTTAAATTGTAGTAGTAAATTAGTCAATAATCCTACAAATATTATTACAAGACAAATTATAATTGGAAAATCTAATTTGAGATAAAAATACACTAAAGCTATCGCACTCAATTGCCCCGCAATAGCGATCCATCTTAAAATAATAAGGGTTTTCCTGTCTAAATTAAGATTCTCTCCTAATCTAAAAAGAGTAGAAAAATTCATTTTATCGCTTAAATATCTAGATTTACTACGTCTAAAGCATTACTAGTTATAAAATCTTTTCTAGGAGCCACCTCATCGCCCATTAAAACTTCTATCATTTTCTGATCTTCTTTAGACTTATCTTTTGTACCTTTAGTATATTGTACCCTCAACATCGTTCTGTTTTCAGGATTTAACGTTGTTTCCCATAGTTCCTCTGGATTCATCTCACCTAGTCCCTTGAACCTTTGAATTGACAGCTTCTCTCTTTGATCTTGCATAAATTTCTTATATTCAGAGGAACCTTTTTTAATTTTTTTATCTATTTTATCAGAAACTTTAATTATATATTCATCAAGTGCTTTCTCATCTTTGATGTAAACACTCTTGTTAGATTTTGTGACTTTAAACAAAGGAGGTTGAGCAAGATAAAGATGACCATTTTCTATTAATTGATTAAATGGAAAATTATTAAAGAAGGTCAAAAGAAGAGTTCTGATATGTGATCCATCTACATCAGCATCGGTCATTATAATAATTTTATCATATCTTAAATTTTCAATATTGAAATCTTTTGAGCCGGTTCCCAAGGCATTTATAAGTGTTACTATTTCATTAGATGACATCATTTTAGCTAGAGCTTTTGTAGAATGATCTTCACCATTAGATTTTCCGTTGACAAAAGTATTTAAAATTTTTCCCCTGAGTGGTAGAACAGCCTGATATTCACGAACTCTTCCTTGTTTAGCTGATCCTCCTGCAGAGTCCCCCTCTACAATAAACAATTCTGTTCCCTCCTTTTTTTGAATCTGACAGTCTGCTAATTTGCCTGGCAACCCTGAAAGTTCAAAAGCTCCTTTTCTTCTAACGCTATCTCTAGCTTTTCTTGCAACGTCTCTTGCCATTGCTGCTTGAGTAATCTTTTCTAAAACAATTTTAGCAATAGATGGATTTTGATCAAACCACGTGGAAACTTTATCATTAATTATATTTTCAACAATTAATCTAATCTCTGATGATACAAGTTTATCCTTAGTTTGTGATGAAAATTTTGGATCAGGCATTTTTATTGACAAAACAGCTGTCAAACCTTCTTTGATATCTTCACCAGATAAAGTTATCTTATTTTTTTTATTATTTCTCTCTGCAAAGTATCTATTTATAACTCTTGTCAGCGCGCTTCTAAATCCAAGTAAATGCGTTCCACCGTCTTTTTGAGGAATATTATTCGTAAAAGGAAGCACATCTTCTGAATATCCAGAATTCCACTCAAAAGAGCATTCCACCAATACGTTATTTTTAGTAGCAGTTACATAAACTGGCTTTTTGAAGACCTCTTTTTCATTTTTATTTACTAAGATTGGTTTTTTATGGTTCAAATGTTTAACAAACTCAATTATCCCACCGTCATACTTATGGACGTATTCTTTCTCTTTTTTTAAAGTTTTATCTAACAAAGATATGCAGATACCTTTGTTTAAAAAGGCTAATTCTCTTATTCTCTTTTCTAATATAGATGAGCTAAATTTAGTCGATGAAAAAACATCTTTAGAGGGAAGAAAATTTATTTTTGTTCCTCTTTTTTTTGTTTTTCCTACTTGTTTAAGAGATTTTTGTGTGTTTCCATTTTTAAAAATAATTGAATACTCTTTACCATCTCTAAAAATATTTAATTCCAATTTTTCTGATAGAGCGTTTACCACCGATACTCCTACTCCATGTAAGCCTCCTGAAACCTTGTATGAGTCGTGATCGAATTTTCCACCAGCATGTAATTGAGTCATTATAACTTCTGCTGCAGAAACTTTTTCACTTTTATGTATATCGACGGGAATACCTCTTCCATCGTCTTCAACTGTAATGGTATTATCACTATTCATTGTAATTGTTATATTTTTACAATGACCAGCTAACGCTTCATCTATTGCGTTATCCATTACTTCGAATACCATGTGATGCAATCCGGAACCATCATCTGTATCTCCGATGTACATACCTGGTCTTTTTCTAACAGCGTCAAGTCCTTTAAGAACTTTAATCGAGTCCGCACTGTAGGTTGCTTTATTATTTAAAGTAGAATTTTTAGGCATTTTCAAAATTATTTAGATAAAAAAGTATATCATTATTTCATGATAATAGAAAACGAACCCATAGTGATGTAGCTCAGAATTATTTAATCCCAACGTTTTTAGCTTAAAATAAATAATTTTTGGTAAATCTTACAAAATTTAGATTTTCATAGGCATAATAACATAATAACTATTTTTGTCAGATCCATCTTCTATTAATACTGGTGATACAGAATCTTTTAAATTCATTTTAAGATTTTTATCTTCAATTTCTGACGCAATATCAATCAGATATTTTGAATTAAAACTTATGTTTAGACTATTTGAATTGAAATCTGCTTTTATTACCTCATTTCCCTCACCAGAGCTTGCGCTATTAACAGAAAGTTGTATATTTTCTTTATTAATGGCTAATTTCACACCCTCTTTTCTATCAATTGAAACACTTGTAACTCTCTCAATTGAATTTATAAAATCTCTCGATGAAACAATTAAAGATTTGTCATTATTAGTGGGCACGACTTTTTTATAATCCGGAAATTTTCCATCAATAACTTTTGAAACTAATTTTGTGCTACCTAATGTAAATTTTACCTTATTTTCACTAGACTGCATAAATAACTTAGTATTAGTCTCTGCTAGTAAAGAACAAAGCTGAAAAACAGTTTTCCTTGGTAGTATAAAAGAATTGAAATCACTGATATTACTAATCTCTACGCTGCTTGATGATAATCGATGACTATCGGTTGCAACACCTGTAAGAAAGTTTCTTCCATGCCCCTCTGTCATATGTAAATAAACTCCATTTAAATAGTGTCTGGTATCATCATTAGAAATAGCAATTTTTGTTTTATTTAAGAGTTTTAAAAAATTGCTCTTATTAATTTCAAATTCTGAGCCTTCAAATTCATCTGCAAACGTCGGAAAATTATCTATTGGTAAACATAACAAATTAAAATCAGAATTATCACTGTTTAAACTAAGTTTATTTTCTGTTTTTAAGTTAAAATTTATTTCAGAATTAGGGGAAATTTTTCTTAATATATCATAAAGTATTGCGGCAGAAGTTGTGGTGCTTCCCTCTTTTTGAATTTTAATGTCTTCAATTTCGTCATGAAAAACAATATCTAAATCGGTAGCTACAATTAATAATTTATTGTCTTTAAGTTGTAATAAAACATTAGATAGTATTGGTAGTGTATTTTTTTTTTCTACCACACCTTGAACAAAATTTAATGACTTTAATAAAGTATCTCTTTTTACAATAAATTGCATTATTGTTGTTGTTCAAGTAATAGACTTTTAATTTGATTTATATTTTTTTTCATTTCATCATCCTGCTCAAATAGTCTAGTTATTGTTTTTACAGCATGTATCACTGTCGTGTGGTCTCTATTAGCAAACCTTCTACCTATTTCTGGTAAAGATCTTGTTGTCATTTTTTTTGCTAGGTACATTGCAATTTGTCTAGGTCTAGCTAAAGGCCTTGATCGTCTTTGAGAAAGCATGTCACTTAAAGGAATATTAAAATAATTTGAAACTACGTTTTGTATTTTATCGACAGTAATTACTTTAATCTGGCTGAAGACATCTTTTAGTATATTGCGGCAATCACTAATTGCCAATTCTTTATTATTTACTCTGCTAAATGCTATAACTCGATTTAAAATTCCGATTAACTCTCTAATATTTGTTTTGCTTTCATTAGCAATAAAATTAACAACGTCTTCGCTTAAATTAATATTTTCTTTGAATTGGTCTTGTATTTCTAAAATTTTCTTATTTATGATATCCTTTTTTAATTCTAAATCTGGTGAGTCAATATCAACAACTAAACCACCAGCAAGTCTCGACTTAATTCTTTCTTGTATCCTATCGAGTTTCATTGGAGATCTATCTGCAGATATTATAATTTGTGAACCTTTGTCCATTAAACTATTAAAGGTATGAAAAAATTCCTCCTGCAAACTTTCCTTTCCTCTAATAAATTGAATATCGTCAATAATAAAAACTGATGATTTTCTAAAAAAATCTTTAAAATTAACCATATCATTTTTCTTAATAGACTTAATAAAATGGTACATAAATCGCTCCGCTGAAATAAACATGACATTATTTTCAGACTGAAGTTCTAATCCTATTGCATTCAATAAATGAGTTTTTCCGAGGCCTACACCCCCGCAAATGTATAAAGGATTATATCTAGATAAGTGCTCACATACTTTTTTTGAATAAGATAATGCAATATCATTACTTTTACCTTTAATAAAATTATTAAAATTTAATTTAGGATTAAGACGATTGTAATTTAAGATAGAATCTTTAATTTCAGTAATCTTATTAATTTCTTCAATTTTTATTATATCTGGGTTACTTTTATCTTCTTCGATTATCTTAAATTCAATTCTATTCAGACTGAGTTTAAAATTCTTAACCTGTTCTAATATTTTATCTAAGTATCTTGAAACTATCCAATCTCTAAAAAATCTTGTTGGAACACCTAAAATTAAATAATCATTATACTCTTTGACTAAAGAGATCTTTTGAAGCCAACTATTATAAACTTCCATTCCAAATGTTTTTTTAAATGAGTTCTGTATTTCGTTCCAATCCAAAGTTTTTTCTTCTTCGGAAACATAAACATTTTGTTTTTTAAAATTATTTTTTTCCATGTAATTAATTCGTAAAGAAATTCCTTTAAACTCTTTTTAAAAAACTTTTGCAACTAGCTATAGGTTGTAATGAAAAATATTTTTTTTTAGGTTGTAAAGTTAGCGTTGTGATAGAAAATCAACTTCTTACAACCGCTAAATGAAAAATTTTTATAAAAAAAAATTTATTATGTCTCTTTTAAAATTTTTAACTAAATGTAGAATTAAAAGAATTAATCAACTTCTAATTGTTAATTATTTATTTGATCTTTTTAGATACTCTTGAGATTTTTCTTGCTGCCGTTTTTTTACTTATCACGCCAGACTTAGCAACCTGCATTAGAATTGACTGAAATTTAGAATAATATTTTTTTGCTTTTGACTTGTCATTGGATTTAATGAGTATTTCCATCTCCTTAACAGCATTTTTATACTTACTTTTACGTATTCTGTTGATTTGAGTCTGTTTTTTAACTCTTCTAACTCTTCTTATTGCTGATTTAGTATTTGGCATATTTTTTAAAATATATATATCTCAGTATAACCAGGGTCAACTTTTTTATCACTTTTGGCAAATAGGACAAAAGAAACTTGAACGATTTGATAGGAAAATTTTTTTTATAATGCCTTTACAATATTTATTGGAGCACTTCGAACCTTTTTTACCATAAACGTTAAAATTTTGTTGAAAATTTCCTTTTTTTCCTGTGCTGTTAGAGAAATCTCTGATTGAGGAACCACCTAATAAAATTGCCTTTTTTAAGACCTTTTTTGTATTTTCCACAATTTTTATTAATTCAAATTTTTTAAGTTTCTTTATTTTTTTATCAGGTTTGATCCTGCATAAATAAAGTATTTCATTGGCGTAAATATTACCTATACCTGATATGAATTTTTGGTCCATCAGTAAATTTTTAATTGTTTTTGATTTTCCTAATAAATATTTTTTGAAATAATTGAAATCAAAAGAATCACTTAGTGGTTCTGGTCCAAGTAGTTTAATGTGTTTATTGTTATATATATTTTTTTTAAGATCAAATTTAATAAAACCAAACTTTCTAACATCATTATAAATGAGCTTTAAATTATTTTTAAAAATAAAAATTAATCTGTCATGTTTATGCGTATCTTTTTTTTTTAATTCATAATAAAAACTTGTTTTTTTTATCTCCTTTTTTTTATTTAGAACAAAAAATTTTCCAGTCATTCCAAGATGAACAATCATTACGAAATTATTGTTAAAAAAAAATAATAAGTATTTTGACCTTCTTTCAATTCGAGATATTTTTAGACCTATTATCTTATTTATTTCACTTTTTTTTACCTTATAACGTAAATTAACATCATTTAACTTAATATCTTTTATTATCAAATTGCAAATTTGATTTTCTAGTGACTTTTTAACAACTTCAACTTCTGGTAATTCTGGCATATAATTTATTTATGAAAAATACTATTCAAGATAAAAGCAAACTAGTCAATTCTGTTTTTTCCAAAGTTAATAAAAAATATGATTTAATGAATGACATAATGTCTCTAGGTATTCATCGTATATGGAAAAACAAATTCATAGATTGGATGAATCCGCAGCAGGGTAATACTCTTATTGATTCTGCCTCTGGAACTGGAGATATTGCTAAAATGTATTCTAAAATTGTTAAAAATTCTTCTTTGATATCTTGTGTTGAACCAAATGAAGAAATGTTTCAAGTTGGAAAAAATAATTTGAAAAAATTTGATAATATAAAATGGTATAAGGCTAAAGCAGAAAAATTACCTTTTAGCTCAGATACTTTTGATTTTTATTCAATAAGCTTTGGCTTAAGGAATGTCTCAAATATTAATTTAGCGTTAAAGGAAGCTTTCCGTGTCTTAAAACCAGGAGGGAGATTTATGTGTTTAGAATTTTCAAAAATTGATAACGAGTTGATTAACTTTTTTTACCAAAATTACTCGAAGATAATACCATTAGTTGGGAAATATGTTGTTGGATCCTCATATCCTTATGAATATTTAGTTAAAAGTATCGATAGTTTTTATAATCAAGAAGAGCTAGCAAATTTAGTAAAGAGGAATGGTTTTTTAAATGTAAAATACAGAAATCTTTCTACTGGTATTGCAGCAATACACTCAGGATGGAAAATTTAAATGATAGCTAGAGTTGTACGGTTGTTTAAAATTGCAAGAAAATTATCCGTTTCTGGAGCTGTAGAAACATTAAATCAAATATATAAACTACCGCTTTCTGTTAATATTTTCTTTAATCTTATTTCGATCGGCTCTGATAAAAAAGATTTAAACAATGAACAAAAACCTGGAGAAAGACTTTGTTTAGCTCTAGAAAGTATGGGTACAACTTTTATCAAACTTGGCCAATTTCTTGCTACCCGTCCAGATATTTTAGGTGAACAATTAGCAAAAAGTCTTGAAAAATTACAGGATAAAGTGCCTGCTTTTGATACCTATGAAGCAAAAAAAATTATTAAAACTGAAATTGGAGATAATCAATTTCAAAATATAATATCTCTAAGTGAGCCAATAGCGGCTGCATCCATTGCCCAAGTCCATATAGCAAAAATAAAAGATGATAATACAAATAGAGAGGTGGCTATAAAAATTTTAAGGCCCGATATAGAAAAATTGTTTAATGAAGAGTTGGATGCGTTAATGTTATTTGCTTATATTGTGGAAAATACGTTTTCAAAGGCAAAACGACTTAAGTTTGTAGAAGTCGTACATTTACTTCGTGAAATTACAAATATTGAAATGGACTTAAGATTTGAAGCCGCGGCGGCAAATGAGTTATATGAAAATACTAAAAATGATAAAGGATTTAATGTACCCAAAATTTATTGGAATTTTACAACAAAAAAGATTTTAACTTTAGATAAAGTTGAAGGTTATTCTATCCGAGAACAAGATAAACTTGATAATCTTGGTATTGACCTAAAACTATTAGCTGAAAATTTAATTCAACATTTTTTAAAACAAGCTGTGAGAGACGGTTTTTTTCATGGCGATATGCATCAAGGTAATTTATTTGTTGATAAACAAGGAAACATTATTCCTGTAGACTTTGGTATAATGGGTAGATTGGATAAAAATAACAGGAAGTACCTTGCTGAAATTTTATATGGCTTTATACAAAGAGATTACAATAAAGTTGCAGAAGTCCACTTTCAAGCTGGCTTAGTTCCACAAGAAGCATCAAAAGATGAATTTGCACAAGCCTTAAGGTCAGTAGGAGAGCCTATATTTGGTCAATCTATTAAAGATATATCAGGAGGAAATTTGTTAGCTCAGCTATTTGAAATTACAGATAAATTTAATATGCCAACTCAGACACCATTACTACTTTTACAAAAAACTATGGTAGTCGTAGAGGGGGTAGCAAGAAAATTATATCCAGAAACAAATATATGGGAGGTATCTAGACCTGTATTAGAAGATTGGTTAAAAAATGTAAAAAGTCCTAAATCAACATTGGATACTGCTATTAATACTTCGGCTGAGATTATTAAAAGAATTCCTGATTTTCCAGATTTTATGGACAAAGCTAATTATGCCCTTCAATTATTAGCTGAGGGTAAACTTAATATAGGCTCTAGAGTGAACAAAAATTTAGAGATCGAGGAAATGAGGCTTAAAAATTTTAGAAATAATTTAATTATTAGTTTTTTTGGTATTGTAATTGTTATTTTTTAAATCCATATTTTAATTAAAATATGGATTTAAAAAATAAAAAAGTTTTACTTGTTATAGGAGGAGGAATATCTGCTTATAAATCTCTTGATTTAATTAGGTTGTTAACCAAAAATAATGTGGAGGTCAAAACTGTTTTAACTAAAAGCGGAAAAGAATTTGTGACTCCTTTATCGGTAACCTCACTAACAAAAAATAAAACATTTGAAGATATTTTTGATAATAATAATGAAGCAGAAATTGATCACATTGCATTATCAAGATGGGCAGATTTAATTATTGTTTTACCAACTACTGCTAATTTTATGGCTAAGTTAAGTTTAGGTAGGGCAGAAGACTTGGCGACCACGATTATTTTAGCCTCTGATAAAGAAATCCTTTTAGTTCCAGCAATGAATGTAAGAATGTGGATTCATAAAGCAACACAAAAAAATCTTCAAACTTTACTTGATTACGGTTATCAATTTTTAGGTCCCGAAAAAGGGGAGATGGCCTGTGGTGAATTTGGGGAAGGAAAAATGTCTAGTCCAAGACAAATTCTAGCATATCTTAAAAATTATTTTAGTGAAAAGGATGCTGTTAAATACAAAAAATTTAAAGCTATAGTAACTTCAGGACCTACTAAAGAATATATTGATCCCGTTAGATACATATCAAATGAGTCTAGTGGAAAACAAGGTTATGAAGTTGCTTTAGCTCTAAAAAGACTTGGGATTAAAACTACACTAATCATAGGTCCAACTTCTCAAAATATCAATTCGAAAGAATTGAAAATCAGAAGAATAACAACAGCAAAAGAGATGATGAAAGAAGTTCAAAAATCTTTACCTGTAGATGTCGCTGTATGCGCTGCTGCTGTTTCAGATTTTAAACCAAAAATTAAAAGTATGAATAAAATTAAAAAAAATACATCTGATTTACATAATATTCAGCTTGAAAAAAATCCTGATATTCTAAGTTATTTGTGTAAAAGTAATAAAAATAGACCTAAAGTAGTAGTAGGTTTTTCAGCAGAGACACAAAACGTTATTAAAAATTCTAAAGCAAAGATTAAAGAAAAATATTGTGATTTCATAATTGCAAATGATGTTTCTAGTAAGAGTCAAGGATTTAACTCAGATTATAATAAAGTATCTATTATTGATAATAAAGGAAAAGTTCGAACTATTCCTAGAAATAAAAAAAGCTTTATTGCAAATAAAATTGCAAAAATAATTTTAGATAAACTTTTGATTAATGATAAAAATTTTAATTAAGAGATTATCTAAAGAAATTCCTCTACCAAAATATGAAACTGAAGGCTCCTCTGGTATGGACTTATCTGCTAATATAGAGTCGAGTATAAATATTGATCCAGGTAAAAAAGAAATAGTGCCAACAGGAATTGCTATATCTGTTCCAAGTGGATATGAGGTTCAGATAAGACCACGATCAGGTTTAGCTGCTAAACACAACATTACTGTTCTAAATACCCCCGGTACAATCGATTCGGATTATAGAGGGGAATTAAAAATTATACTTATTAATCATGGTAAAGAAACATTTAAAATTGAAAAAGGTTTTCGAATAGCACAAATGGTCGTATGTCCCATTATAAAAGCTAAAATTGAAGAAGTAGAAAACTTAAATAAAACTAAGAGAGGTAAAGGTGGTTTCGGCTCCACTGGAGCAAATTAAATTAAATGAAAATAAATTTCAGAGCCTTTGAAAGATTTGAAAAACAAATAATTTTAAAAAAAGTTGGTTTAGCAGGTCAAAAAAAGATATTTTCTTCAAGTGTATTAATTATTGGAATGGGGGGGTTGGGTTGTCCATTGCTTTATTATCTATCTGCATCAGGAGTTGGTCGAATAGGAATCGTTGATTTTGACAAAGTCGAATTATCAAATCTAAATAGACAAAGTCTCTTTAATTTAAAAGATGTGGGCAAGTTTAAAGTTGATCAGGCAAAAAAAGTAATTAATAGAATGAATAAAAAAATAAAGATTATCACTTTTAGAAATAAACTCAAAAAAAAAAATTTAAAAAAAATTTTTAAAACATTCGATATTATTTGTGATGGTACTGACAATTATAAAACAAGATATTTAATTAATGATTATTGTAAAAAAAATAAAAAAATATTAATATCATCTGCTATAAGTAAATTTGATGGGCAGTTGATGAACTTCAATTTCAAAAAAAAAGGTCCATGTTTTAGGTGTTTTATGCCGGAAGCGCCTAATCTTGAAAATAATTGTCAAACAGAGGGAATATTTTCACCTGTGGCTGGTGTAATGGGATCTCTTCAAGCTAACGAGGTATTAAAAATCATTTTAAATTCTAAATATAAAAGTAAAAAAAATATGATTATTTTTGACGCGCTAAAAACTGAATTTAGAAAATCAAGAATATTAATAAATCCTAAATGTATAAATAAATGCTAAGAGTTTTTATAATTTTGATTATTTTATCTTTAAAATTCAATATTAGTGCTCAAGAAGATTATTTTTTAACTTTACGATACGATGAGGTAAATTTAAGGCAAGGACCATCAAAAGAATATCCTATTAAAATTTTTTATAAAAAAAAACATTTGCCTGTTTTAGTTCAAGATCAATCTGATAATTTTAGAAAAATTAAAGATCATGAAAATAACACTGGCTGGATACATGTATCTCAACTTTCAAAGAAAAAAGCTGCTATATTAGTTGAAGAAGAAGCGATGATGTTTAAAAGTCCAACGATTTATTCAACACCTATAGCCATGCTCAAAAAAGGTAAACTAGTTAAAATTATAAAATGCGAAAACATTTGGTGTAAAATCAAATTTGGAGATTACAAAGGTTGGTTAAAAAAAGAAAGTTTGTGGGGTAGATTTTAATTTTTAATTCTAGACGCCCAAAATTTATCTAATAGAAAATACCATACAGCATTGGCTAGTGGTTCGACTATTGCATCAGTTAATGCTATCGTAAAAGATACGTCGGCTATTAACATTAAAACTGTTATAGCTATAGCAAAGTGTCCAATTGTATAAACTATTGTCCTTAAAATTGACCCTTTGTTATTTTTATATATATCCTTTGCTGCGTTAAAAATCCCACCGGTTAATTCAGTCATTTTAGTTCAATTTTTTTAAATTTGGTCTGTCAGCGTTCATTATCTTAGTCCAAACGGCAACAAAATCCTTTATAAATTTCTCTTTGTTATCGTCTTGAGCGTATACCTCAGAATATGATCGAAGTATTGAGTTGGAACCAAAAACTAAATCTGCTCTAGAGGCTGTAAACTTTACTTTTTTTGTTTTTCGATCAATAATATCGTAAGAATTTTTACCTGTAGGTTTCCAAGTATACTTCATTTCAACTAAATTAATAAAAAAGTCGTTTGTTAAAGTTCCAACTCTATCAGTTAGAACACCTTTATTTTTAGCTGACTCATGATTTGTTCCCAAAACACGCATACCCCCTACTAAACAAGTCATCTCTTGTGCAGTTAATCCCATTAGTGAGGCTCGTTCCAATAAAAGCTCTTCTGGCATTACAGAATAATCTGATTTTACATAATTTCTAAACCCATCGTGCAAAGGTTCTAACCATTTAAAATTCTTAATCTCAGTTTGTTCTTGAGATGAATCACCTCTTCCTGGAGTAAATGGAACTTTCAAGTTAGAGCCGGCTTTCTTTATTGCTTTTTCTAACCCAACATTTCCTGCAAGAATAATTGTATCAGCTACTGATGCTCCAGTTTTTTTTGCTATATTTTCAAGAACTTTTAGAACTTTTGAAAGTTTTTTTGGTTCGTTAGCTTCCCAATTCTTCATGGGCATTAGCCTAATTCTAGCGCCATTAGCTCCACCTCTTTTGTCGGTTATTCTGTACGTTCTTGCGCTGTCCCAAGCAGTATTAATTAATTCGCTTGTACTAAGTTTACTAGATACAATCATTTTTTTTACTTTATTTGCATTATATTTCTTTTTTAAAGGCGATACGTTACCTTGCCATAGAAGATCTTCTTTAGGAGCCCAAGGACCAATGTAATTTTCTTTATTTCCCATCGTTCTGTGTGTTAGTTTAAACCAAGCTCTTGCAAATGAGTCTTCAAAAAACTTAGGATTTTTATAAAATTTTTCTGAAATTTTTCTATATTCTGGATCCATAGCCATAGCCATATCTGCATCTGTAAACATTAATCTAGCTTTCTTTTTAGGATCTCCTAAATCAACTGGTTTTTTTTCCTCCTCAAGGTTAATTGGCTCCCACTGCCACGCACCAGCTGGGCTTTTTTTGCTTTCCCATTTATAGTTTAATAAAAGATCTAAATATTGATGATCCCATTTATCAGGATTAGTCGTCCAAGCTCCCTCAAGGCCTGAAGTTATTTGATTTACACCAGTTCCATTTTTTTGATTCCATCCAAATCCTTGCTCATGAATATCAGCTCCTGCTGGTTCTGGGCCTAAATTAGCGGGATCTCCGTTACCATGTGCTCTTCCGATTGAGTGACCACCAACAGTAAGAGCTGCTGTCTCTACATCATTCATTCCCATTCGTCCAAAAGTTTCTCGGACGTCCATCGCTGTTCTTACTGGATCTGGTTTACCCTCTACACCCTCTGGGTTCACGTAAACAAGTTGGAAATGAGATGCTGCTAGTGGAGCTTCCAAAGAAGATCTGTCTTGAGGATCTCCATACCTATTTACTGCAAGTGGAACTGTTTCCTTTCCCCAATAAACATCTTTTTCTGGTCCCCATATATCTTCTCTTCCAAATGAAAAACCAAAAGTTTTAAATCCAGCTTTTTCATAAGCCATTGTTCCGGCTAATACCATTAAATCTGACCAACTTAATTTATTTCCGTATTTTTTTTTAATTGGCCAAAGAAGACGTCTCGCTTTATCTAAATTAGTATTATCTGGCCATGAGTCTTGCGGCGAGAATCTATGTGATCCCACATTCGGTCTACCATCAAATTCTCTGTAGGTTCCTACTTGGTGCCAAGTTAATCTTACCATTAGTCCAGTGTAGCTTCCTAAATCTGCTGGCCACCATTCTTGGCTATCCGTCATTAATTTAAATAAATCTTTTTTTAATGCTTTAAAATTTAATTTTTTAACTTCTTTTCTGTAATTAAACCCTGGAAGAGGATTAGTCTTAGTATCATGTTGATGTAATATATCTAAATTTATACTATTAGGCCAAAGTCTAGCAGTATTAGAGTCCCCTGCTTTTGTGACGCCGCCATGCATAACAGGACATTTGCCGTTTTCGTTTTTTTTATATTCTACACTCATAAATTATCTAAAGTCTAGTTTATAATAATTCTAAACTAGAAAGTCAATAAAAGATAATTATTTTTGAATTCTTATTACGACTTCAAGATTTTTTATTTTTTTACCTTTAGGCGGCATAGGAACTTTACTTAATTTTACTTGGTTGTAATTAATATCAGTAAGTTCTTTCGTTCCCTCGTCATAAAAATGGTGGTGCGACTTAATGTTCGTATCATAATATCTTTTATTTTTACTTGTTAAAATTTCTTTTAAATATCCAGCTTCAGTGAATGCCTCAACTGTATTATATATTGTCGCTAATGAAATTTCTCCATTATCTTTTTTGCTTATTTTTTTATTTAAAGTTTCAATAGTAAAATGAAATGTCTTATTATTTTCAAATAAATTTTTAGCTATTAATATTCTTTGCTTAGTGGGTCTAAGGCCTGAACCTCTTAATTTATTTATAATATCGTTTTTTTGGTTCATAAACTTAGTCATTTATTGATTAATCATACAATTATTTATATATAATTGTATATAAATCAAGTAAAAACTACTAACCTAACATATGCAAAAAAATAGCTTTAATTATGATGAGTTAATTGCTTGTGGTAGAGGAGATTTATTTGGCGAGGGAAATGCTAAATTACCTTTACCTCCTATGCTTATGTTTGACAGAATAACTGAAATTAAAAAAGATATCGGTGAATTTAAAAAAGGTTTTATAAAAGCAGAACTAGATATTAAAGATAATTTATGGTTTTTTGATTGTCACTTTCAAAATGATCCTGTTATGCCGGGATGTTTGGGTTTAGATGCAATGTGGCAATTAGTTGGTTTTTATTTAGGTTGGGTTGGTGAGCCAGGAAAAGGAAGAGCTTTAGGAGTAAATTCTGTTAAATTTACAGGAGAAGTTCTTAAAAAAGTCAAAATGGCTACTTATGAAATTAGTATGAAACGAATTTTAAAAAAAGAAGGTGCGGTTGTAGGCTTAGCTAATGGTATACTGTCTGCTGATGGAAAAACAATTTACACTGCAGAAAACTTAAAGGTGGGTTTATTTAAATCATGAAAAGAGTTGTCATAACTGGAATTGGGATTGTTTCATGCCTGGGAAATAACCAAAATGAGGTCTACAAATCACTTTTAAATTCTAAATCAGGAATTTCTTTTGCAGAAGAATATAAAGAATATAATTTAAGAAGTAATGTTCATGGTAAGCCGAATATAAAACTTGAAGACCATGTTGACAGAAAATTTATCAGATTCATGGGCCCAGGCTCAGCATACAACTATATATCAATGAATGAAGCAGTGAAAGATTCTGGTTTAGAAGAAAAAGATATAAGCAACATTAATACTGGTATGATTATGGGCTCAGGTGGACCTTCCATTGAAAATGTTATTTTAGCTGCAGATAAAACAAGACAAAAGAGTCCCAAAAGAATGGGACCATTTGTTGTTCCAAGAACAATGTCAAGCACTGCTTCTGCGACTTTGGCTGTTCCTTTTAAGATTAAAGGAGTTAATTATACAATTAGTTCTGCTTGTGCTACTAGTGGCCATTGCATAGGTAACGCTATGGAATTAATTCAACTTGGAAAACAAAAAATTATCTTCGCTGGTGGTAGCGATGAAGTTCATTTTGCTATGACCGCTATGTTTGATGCTATGACAGCATTGTCATCAAAATATAACGATACTCCTGAAAAAGCTTCAAGACCATACGACAAAACAAGAGATGGTTTTGTTATTTCAGGCGGAGGAGGAGTATTAGTTTTGGAAGAATATGAACATGCTAAGGCCAGAGGAGCAAAAATTTATGCTGAGCTAACAGGTTACGGAGCAACATCCGATGGCTTTGACATGGTCGCTCCATCAGGTGAGGGAGCAGTTAGATGCATGAAAATGGCTTTGAAAACCTCAAAAAATAGGATTGATTATATCAATACTCATGGCACATCAACTCCAGTTGGAGATATTACTGAATTAAAAGCTGTTGGTGAAGTATTCACAGAATATAAACCAAAAATAAGTTCAACAAAATCTTTAGCCGGACACTCATTAGGAGCTACATCAGTTCATGAGGCAATATATAGTTTAATAATGATGAAAAATAATTTTATTGCAGCCTCAATAAATATTACAGATATGGATGAAGAAGCAAAAAAATATCCAATTGTAACTAAAGTTGAAAAAGAAGTTAATTTAAATTCGATAATGTCGAATAGTTTTGGATTTGGTGGCACCAATGCGACTCTAGTTTTTGAAAAGGTATAAAGATGGATTTGATGAAAGGAAAAAAAGGATTAATAATGGGTGTTGCAAATGAACGGTCAATTGCATGGGGTATTTCACAAAAACTTGCTTCAGCTGGTGCGGAACTAGCCTTCACATATTTAGGTGATGCATTAAAAAAAAGAGTAATTCCTTTGGCAGAAAAATTAAATTCTAAAGTTACTTTTAGTTGCGATGTAGAAAAAAAGGAGGAAATTGTTAAACTTTTTGAAGATATAAAATCTAAATGGGGTAAGATTGATTTTGTTGTACATGCTGTTGCTTTTTCAGATAAATCAGAATTATCAGGGGAATATTTGAATACAACAAGAGAAAATTTTTTAAAAAGTATGCTCATTTCTTGTTTTTCATTTACAGAAGTTTCTAAAGAGGCCTCTAAACTAATGAATGAAGGTGGCAGTTTAATTACGCTAACTTATGAGTCTACTAAGGCTATTCCAAACTATAACGTTATGGGTGTTTGTAAGTCTGCTTTAGAAGCAAGTGTGAAATATCTTGCAAGAGATTTAGGTACTAAAGGTATAAGAGTTAATGCTATTAGCGCTGGCCCTATTAAAACTTTAGCAGCCTCAGCAATTGGAGATGCAAAATTTTTATATAAATGGAATGAAAATCATTCTTTTTTAAAAAGAAACGTTGATATAAATGATGTTGGAAATTCAGCCCTATATTTGTTAAGTGATTTAGCAGGTGGTGTTACTGGAGAAATTCATTACGTAGACGCTGGATATAACAAAGTTGGAATGCCAGATCCAAAAAATATTACTTGACCTGCAAAAATTACACTTCTGAATTGAAATAATTTTAAACCTCAAATAACTCTAATATCTTTAAATAAGTAATGAAAAATTTTAATAAAAAAGTAAAAGAAAAATTAGAAAATTTTTTCGAATGGGTTAAAGGAGCTGAATTAATTGAGCTTAAGACTTGTAATGTAGAAGAGGATCCAATTAGACCCGAGCTTGATGTAAATTTCAGAACTAGTCATGGTCGGAAAATTTATGGAGTAAAATATAAAAAAGAAATTTGTGCAATAATGTGTTTTGGTTTTGCGAATGACATACCGAAAACAGTTCATGAACTTGATTTAATGACTAAAGATGCTCATTTACAAAGCGCACTTAGAGATCAAAAAGTAGGAAAAATAGCAATAGCTTATACCGTGTGGTCGAAAAAAAAAGGTGGTGGTAAATTAATTGTTAAAGAAGTGTTTAAGAAAATAAAAAATTCTAACCACTTGAATAGATTAGTAACTCTTTCTCCGCTTACAGATATGGCTAGAAATTTTCATTTACGAAATGGAGCGGTCGAACTTCAAGTAAATAAAGAAACACAAAATTTTGAGTATAAAATTTAAATTAAGCTACTGCTTGTTTAATAGATAATTTAACTTTTCCTCTATCAAAGCCAACGACTTTTACAGAAACTTCATCACCCTCTTTTACAACATCTCCAACTTTGGCGACTCTTTTAGATGCTAACTCAGATATATGAACCAATCCATCTTGTTTACCTAAAAAATTTACAAATGCTCCAAATTCCATTATTTTGACTACTTTGCCTTTATAAATTTTACCCATTTCAGGTTTTGCTACTAAGCTTTTAATAAATTCAATTGCTTTGTTTCTTGAAGCCTCATCTGGTGCAGCAACAGTAACTTCTCCCGTATCTTTCACATCAACTTTAGCTCCAGAAGTTTCTACTATTTCCCTGATGGTTGCTCCTCCTTTGCCGATAACAGTAGCTATATCTTTTTTATCTACTTTTACTGTCTCCATTTTAGGGGTATGTTTTGAAAATTCTTTCCTAGAAGATTTTATAGCTTTGTTCATTTCTTTAAGAATATTTTCTCTTCCTTCTTTAGCTTGATTTAAAGCTTTTTCCATTATTTCAAATGTAATACCAGTAATCTTGATATCCATCTGTAAAGAAGTAATTCCATCTTTGGTTCCAGCAACTTTAAAATCCATATCGCCTAAATGGTCTTCATCTCCTAAAATATCTGATAAAACTGAAAATTTTTCACCCTCTTTTATCAGCCCCATAGCTATACCAGCTACTGGTTCTTTGATAGGGACGCCAGCATCCATTAAGGATAATGAGGTACCGCAAACAGTCGCCATAGATGATGAACCGTTGGACTCTGTTATCTCAGAAACAACCCTTAAAGTGTACGGAAAATTTTCTTTTTTTGGCAAAGAAGAATTAATCGCTCTCCAAGCTAATTTTCCATGACCAATTTCTCTTCTTCCAGTGCCTATTCTTCCGCATTCTCCTACAGAGAAAGGTGGAAAGTTATAGTGTAGCATAAAATTAGATCTCTGCATTCCGTCTAGACTTTCCAATCTTTGCTCATCATCAGACATTCCTAAAGTTGTTACAACTAATGCTTGGGTTTCTCCACGAGTGAATAGTGCAGATCCATGTGTTCTTGGTAAAACGCCAACTTCGCATTCAATTTTTCTTACGTCTGACAATCCTCGTCCATCAATTCTTTTTTTATCTTTTAAGATGGCCGTTCTTACAATATCTTTTTCAATAGACTTCAATTGAGCCATCGCTTGATTTTCTGTTACACTTTCATCTTCTGCAAACATTTCTTTGCATTTAGCATCTATTTCTGAAATTGCAGTCGATCTTTTTTTTTTGTTCGTTTCTTGGAAAGCTTTTCTGAGATCTGTTTCAAAAGCATCGGCAATTTTCTTTTTAACGCCTGAATGGTCTTGTTCTTCTACCTCCCATTTTGGCTTACCAGCTTTTTTTGCAAGTTTCTCGATAGCTTCAATAATTGGTATGAAATTTTCATGGCCAAATTTTACTGCATCCAACATTTGTTTTTCAGTTAAACCTGACGTTTCGGATTCTACCATTAGAACTGCCTCTTTCGTACCTGCTACAACTAAGTCTAGTTTAGACTCCTTAAGCTCCTCTGGAGATGGGTTAAGAAGAAATTTGTCGTCTTTAAAACCTACTCTACTAGCAGCAATCGGTCCTTGAAAAGGCAAACCTGAAATAGATAAAGCAGCAGATGAAGCGATTATAGATAAAATATCTGGTTGATTTTCACCATCGTAAGAGAGAACTGTAGGTAACAATTGAACTTCATTCATAAAATTAGATGGGAACAAAGGTCTAATGGGCCTATCTATTAATCTTGATATTAATGTTTCTGCCTCTGTAGGTCTTGCTTCTCTTTTAAAATAACCTCCAGGAATTTTTCCGGCTGCATAGTATTTTTCTTGATAATTAACTGATAAAGGAAAATAATCTTGTCCCTCATTAAGTTTTTTTGCTCCAACAACGGTTGCTATGACCACGGTTTCCCCACAAGTTGCAATTATTGCGCCATCAGCTTGACGAGCTACTTTGCCAGTTTCTAGTGTTATCTTTTTTCCATTAATTGTAATTTCTTCTTTATTAATTTGAAACATTATTTCCTTAAATTTAATTGTTTTATAACTTTTTGGTAAGAGTCGGGATTTCTCTTTTTGAGATAAACTAATAATTTTTTTCTTCTATTAACAGATTTTGTTAGACCGACAGAAGAATGTTTGTCTTTTTTTGAGGTCTTAAAATGCTCTGAAAGTTTTGAAATTTTATCAGTTAATAAACCTATTTGAATTTCAGTTGATCCTACATCACTCTTATGTGTGGCTAGAGACTTAATTGTATCTTTTTTTTTGGACATCTTTTTTCTTTATTTCTTTAATAATATTTTCTATCTTTTCAGCATATTCAAAAGAGTTATCTTCAACAAATTTAAGTTTAGGAAGAAACTTAATATCTAGCCTTTTAGATAAAGCTTTTCTAACAAGATGAGAGTATTCCGTCAAGACACTAACTGTTTCTTTCAAGTCTATTCCACCTAAAGGTATCACATAAACTCTTGCTGTTTTTAAATCTGGTGTCATTCTCACTTCAGTGACAGTAATCAATTTTGAATTAATAGTTGGAATTTTAGCTTCGTTTCTTATAAATAATTCACCTAAATTTTGCTTTACTAATTCACCTACTCTTAATTGTCTTTGACTATAAATTCTTTGTGAAGTTTGATTGCTCATTATATCGACCTTTGTATTTCTTCTGCTTGATAAGACTCAATAACATCTTTTTCTTTAAAATCTATGAAATCTTTAATGCTTATTCCACACTCTAAACCTGTGCCAACTTCCTTAACTTGATTTTTTTCTCTAAACAAGCTTTGAATTTCTCCATTGTAAACTACGACCCCATCTCTAATAATTCTTGCTTTAGATTTACTTTTAATTTCTCCATTCAAAACTTTAGAACCTGCAATTTTACCTGCTTTAGATACCTTAAATATTTTCTGTATTTCTGCTGAACCTAAAACTGTTTCTTTTATGTCAGGCTCTAAAAGTCCAGACAGAGATTTTTCTACATGCTCTAAAGCCTCATAAATTATATTAAAATATTTAATATCAACTTTTTGTTCTTCAGCTAACTTTTTGGCTTCTCTATTAGGTTTAACATTAAAACCAATTAATATCGCGTTTGACGCTTTCGCTAAAGATACATCAGTTTCATTTATCATTCCTATATCAGACAAAATTATTTTAGCTTCGACTTCGTTATGCTTAATTTTGTTTATAGCCATTTTTAATGCTTCGTTAGATCCCTGAACATCAGATTTAATAATTATATTTAATTCATCTTTATCTTTGGTTTCATCGAAAAGTGTTGTTTTATCTTTTACTAAAACCTGATTTTTAGAGGTATTGTTTTTTTTAAATTCAGCCATTTCTTTTGCTTCATTCTCGTTATTAGTCACTAAAAATTCTGCACCTGCAAAAGCTGTGTCGTTCATACCTAGTATCTCTACTGGCATTGAAGGGAGAGCTTCGTCTACGTTTTTTCCCTCGTAATTTATCATAGCTCTTATTTTACCCCAGGTGTCTCCACATATAAAAAAGTCACCTCTTTTTAATCTTCCATTGCTAATAAGAACAGTTGATACCGGACCTTTTCCTTTGTCTATTTTTGACTCTATTACCACTCCTTTTGCACGTTCAGAGTAGGAGGCTTTTAAGTCTAGTAACTCAGATTGTAATAAAATATTTTCTTTAAGTTTATCTAAATTAATTTTTTTAAGTGCAGAAACTTCAACAAAAAGAGTATCTCCACTTAAATCCTCTGCTATAAGTTCATATTGCATCATCTCATTTTTGATCTTACTTATATTTTTTTCTGGTAAATCACATTTGTTTATTGCTACTATTATTGGAACTTTGGCTGCTTTAGCATGTTTAATCGCTTCAACAGTTTGTGGTTTTATTCCGTCATCGGCAGCAACAACCAGCACCACAATATCTGTAATTTTTGAACCACGTGCTCGCATCTCAGTGAACGCAGCATGTCCCGGTGTATCTATGAAAGTAATTGTTTTTTTGTTTTCTGTTGTAACTTGATAAGCTCCAATATGTTGAGTAATGCCTCCAAATTCTCCTGAAACAACATCTGTATCTCTTAAAGCATCTAGTAAAGAGGTTTTTCCATGGTCTACATGCCCCATAATTGTTACGACCGGTGGTCTAGTTTTTATATCACCCTGCAGTTTTTCCTTTACCTTATTTGCTTCTAATGCTGGTTGATCGTCTAGGACAGGTTTATGACCAAATTCTTTTACAATATATTCAGCAGTATCTTTATCTATTACATGATTAATGGTTGCTATTACCTTCATATTGAATAAAAATTTAATAATATCATTAGACTTTTCTGCCATTCGATTTGATAATTCTTGAATAGTAATTTGCTCAGGAATTTTCACATCACGAATTACTTTTTTAAATTCTTTTTTCTCTTCACCTTCGGGTTTACTCTTTTTTTCTTTTAATCTGGCTCTTTTCACCGATGCAAGACTTCTTTGTTTGATCTCAATTTCTTCGACATTTAAAGCTCTTGAAACAGTAAGCTTGAAATCCCTCTTGTCCACTGGACTTTTTAATTTCAATTTACTCTTTCCAGTTGGTTTGCTATCCTTTTTTATAAAATCTTTTGTAGCTTGTTGCTCAACAAATTTTCTTGTGAAATTTTTTTTTTTAATATTTGCATCAAAAACTGGTTTAGCAACATTATTATTTTTTGAAAAATTCTTATTAAGTTTGAAAGGTTTTTTCTTCTCTACAGAAAAAGATTTTTTACCATCACTACTAATTGCACTTGTATCTATCTTTTTTTTTAAGCTTGATGAAATTGTAAGTGTTTTCTTTTTATCTTTTTCCATAACATTATTTGTAAGCTATCTCTCTAGCAGACATAATCAACTCGTCGGCTTCTTTCCTAGAAAGTGAAAATTCCTCTAAATAACCTTCTATTCTAATTTTTTTACCTTTAATTTCATCAAAACCACCTATTAATTCATCAGAAGATAAGTCTGCAAAATCTGTTAGTTTTTTAATATTTTTTTGTCCTAATATTACAAGCATCCCTTGTGTCATGCCTTTTAAATTGATCAACGCTTCGTCGACTCCCAAATCCTTAAGCTTTTGTGAAATAGCTTCTTTTTCTTTAACTAAAGTTTCTTTTGACCTCGTGATCAGTTCTTTTGCAGTGTCCTCATCTATTGCATCAATTTTTGAAATATTTTCAGGTGCAGATTGAGCTATGTCTTCAATAGTTGGAAAACCCTCGGACACTAAAAGTTGACCTAATGTTTCATCCACCTCTAAGTTTTTAATTAATGTTTCAGTTCTTTCTTTAAACTCAGTCTGTCTTCTTTCTGAATCTTCTTTATCTGTTAATATATCAATCTCATAATTTGTAAGTTTAGATGCTAATCTTACATTTTGCCCTCTTCTTCCAATAGCTTTACTTAAATTTTCCTCAGTAAGAATTATATCAATTCTTTTATTATCCTGATCTATTAATACTTTTTGAATCTCAGCTGGCGATAATGACTCTGATATCAATGTTGGTAAGTCTTCTGTCCATTTAATAATATCTATTTTTTCCCCATGAAGCTCATTTACTATTGTTTGAACTCTACTACCTCTCATACCAACGCATGCTCCTACTGGGTCAATCGATGAGTCTTGTGAATGAACGCATATTTTAGCTCTACTTCCTGGGTCTCTAGCTACAGATTTTATTTCAATTGTACCTTCATAAATTTCTGGTACTTCTTGAAAAAATAATTTAGCTAAAAATTGTGGATGTGCCCTAGATAAAAATATTTGATGTCCTTTAAGTTCTTTTTTTACTTCATAACAGTATGCTTTAACCCTATCGCCATTTTTGAGTATTTCTCTTGGAATTAATTCGTCTTTTTTAATAACGCCTTCAGCTTTTCCTAGGTCTACTATTACATTTCCGTACTCTAATCTTTTAATTATTCCGCTAAGAATTTGCCCTTGTTTATCTATGAAATCTTCAAATTGTCTATTTTTTTCAGCTTCTCGTACTCTACTACTGATAACTTGTTTTGCACTTTGCGCGGCTATTCTACCAAAATCTACCTGGGGCAATTCTTCAAAAATTTTATCTCCAATTTTCAAAGAATCATTTTTCGAATTAACCTTTTTAGCATTATCAAGTGAAATTTCTCTAGCAGGATCTTCTACGTTTTCTACTATATTTAATACTTTCTGTATCTTAATATCACCGCTTTCTCTATCAATAACAACTTCGATATTATTATCGGCTCCAAATTTAGTTAATGCAGCTTTTTGTATAGCGCTTTCCATTGAACCTATCACTAATTCTTTATCTATTGATTTCTCATTAGCAACAGCATCTACTATTCTTAATAATTCTAATTTATCTAATCCTCTATTTAACATTTTATGGCACTCCTAAAAAAAAATGGGCAAAAGCCCATTTTGATATTCTCCAATTTCAAATATTATTAATTGAAAATTATGGTTTTTTCAAGATTACAATTTAAATAAATTAGCTTTATCCGTTTTTTCCCAGGTAAATTCACCTTTATTTGAAGGTTTTCTTCCAAAATGTCCATAAGCAGAAGTAACTTCGTATATAGGGTTATTGAGCTTTAACATTTCTCTTATACCCCTTGGTGATAAATCAAAATTTTGATTAATAATCTTTTTAACATTTTCAATTTTATCTTCGTCACCATCAGATAATTTTAAAAAAATAGATAACGGTTTAGAAACTCCAATAGCATATGCCAATTGAATTAGACATTTATCGGATATACCTGATGCAACAATATTTTTTGCAAGATATCTAGCGGCATAAGCAGCAGATCTGTCTACTTTTGTAGGATCTTTACCAGAAAAAGCGCCTCCACCGTGTGGAGCGGCTCCTCCGTAAGTATCTACAATTATTTTTCTGCCAGTTAATCCCGTATCACCATCAGGTCCCCCAATTATAAATTGACCTGTTGGGTTAATATAAATTTCTTTTTGATCTAAATCTTTAATATACTTCTCTGGAATAGATTTTTTGATGTATGGAATTACAAGATCTTTTACTTTTTCTTGATTTAAATCTTTTGAATGCTGGGTGGAAATGACCACTGAAGTAACTTTTGATGGTTTATTGTTTTCATACAACATAGTTACTTGGCTTTTTGAGTCAGGTTCTATTCCATTTAAACTTCCTTTTTTTCGATCTTCAGCCATCAATCTCAAAATTTTATGAGAAAAATGTATTGGAGCTGGCATTAATTCCTCTGTTTCCTTACAAGCGTAACCAAACATTATTCCTTGATCACCAGCTCCTTCGTCTTTATTATCTTTGGAGTCTACTCCCATTGCTATATCTGCAGACTGTTCATGTAGAAATGTTTCTATGTTAGCAGTTTTCCAACTAAATCCATTTTGGTCATAACCAATATCTTTTATGCAATCTCTAACTTTATTAATTATCTCTTCTTTATCTATCTTAGGACCTCTAATTTCACCTGCCAAAACAACTTTATTTGTAGTCGTCAAAGTTTCACAAGCTACTCTCGAAAATGGTTCTCGACTTAAATAAGAGTCTACAACCATATCTGATATTCTATCACAGACTTTATCAGGATGACCTTCAGATACTGATTCGCTAGTAAATAAAAAATTATTATTTTTTCGCATTTATTTTATTTTTAAAAATTAAAAAGATAGTTAAATATGTAAATAAAAGTATAAAGAATATCAAATCATTTTTATTTTTATATTCTGGCTTTATCAAGGGAACATTTAATTCAATATTTCCAGCCTCATAAGTATTTAATTTTTTTATTATTTCTCCTTTATTACTTATAATCGAGCTCACCCCCTGATTTGCAGATCTTATTAAGTAAGTGTCATTTTCTATTGCCCTAAAAATTGCTTTAGCAAAATGCTGGTGGGGACCTATTGAGTTTCCAAACCAACCATCCTCAGAAATATTTACAATTAAATTAGTTTTCTCATTAGCTTTTTGTATTAGTTCGGGAAAAATAATTTCGTAACAAATTAAAGGAAGAATATTCAAATCATCAATTAAAATATTT
>JAOOLP010000004.1 GCA_028408795.1 Candidatus Pelagibacter sp. | reverse complement strand
CTCTGTGGTAATGCATCTACTAATTTTAAATCAAATCTTTTAAATATTTTTGATACTGAAGTCGCTGAAAACATAAAAATATGCTCATCATAAATTTGATCATAAGAAACTTTTTCAAACATAGATCCTAAGTATGGTTCTTCAAATATAAAAGTCCCGTCAGAACTTAATAGTAAACTTACTGCCTCAATTAAATCATTTAAGTCTGGAACATGACATATTACGTTGGATGCACATATTAGATCGGTTTGACCTAAATATTCTTTTAAATTTGCAATATTTTTTTTATTAAAAAATTTATTTAAGGTTGGAATTCCATTTGTTATTGATACGTTTGCAACATTTTTTGAGGGCTCAAATCCTAAAATTTTATGAGATTTCACATCAAAATTTTTTAGAAATGTTCCGTCATTAGATCCAATTTCAATAACTTTAGAATTTGCTTTAATATATTTTTTTGCAAAATCAGCATATTTTTTAAAATGAGTTTTCATATATTCCGAACTACCAGTAAAAAAAGGATAATTTTGGTTAAACATTTTTTCCGGTTTAGGATGATCGTTCAGCTGAAACAAAGATAATTCATCATTAAAACCTACTTCCATATTAAAAAAAAATTCGTCTGAGAAATTTTCTTTCTCTAAAAAACCATTCGCAATCGGCATTTTACCAAAGCTCATAAAAGGCTGAATAGGTTTATTAGTAATCTTACAATTCATTAATACTTTAATCCGCTCAATAACTTTATTGTATCTTTTATATCATTTTGCACAGGTGAGTTTAACTTTAAGCCTAATTTGATTAATTTTTTATTATCCACATGGTAACTAAGTTGATTCATAATCTTAGTTTTAACAAATTTAATGGATATTTTCTTTTTATATTTTTTAACCATTTTTATAATTTGTTTTACTGTATAATTACCACTTAGAGCATTATAAACTTCATTATTAAATATATCTTTATCAATACAAAATTTAAAAACTTTAAAAGCATCTTTCAAAGATAGATATGGCCGATATTGATTATAGGCTGTTTTATAGACTAGAATTTTTTCGTTTAAAGCTGCATTGAAACAAAATTTATTAATTGCAGTGTGAAATCTCATTCCTTTTGACACTCCCGCTATTGTTCCAAATCTAAATGACATAAATTTAATTTTATTTTTATTTTTTTCTAACATTTTTTCTTCCTGCAATTTGATCTCAGCATATGGAGATTGTGGATTAAGTAAACTTTGATCATTTTCATTGACTATTTTTACTTGTTTTCCATACACACTAGTCGAAGAAATATGGATAAGCTTTGATTTATTTTTAATACAGTAATCAATCACATTTTTCATACAGGAAATATTGTTTCTAAACATTTCTTTTTTTATTGAAAAACTTCCTTGAGCATTAGTTAGAGAAGCACAATGAATTATGTAGTCTACTTTTTTGAAATTTATTAATGAGACTTTGCTCAAATCAATATTATAAAAACTATATTTTTTATTTTTTTTTAGGTTAAATAATGTTGAGTAACGATGAGAGTTGAAATTATCAATAAGAACAACTTCTTTTATCTTTTTTATATTTTTTACTTTTTCGATTATAAAAGAGCCGATATGTCCACAAGCTCCGGTAATTAGTAATTTCATTATTTCTTTTTATTTATTATTTTTAAAAAATTAGAGTATTTCTCTATGTAGTCACTAAATTGATATTCCATATCACAAGCTACTAAAAGTATAGCATTTTTTGTTAAAAATTTAATTTTGCACCATGTTTTTGGCCTAAGAAGGTAACCTTCATTCTTATTATGATTTAAAATTATAGTCTTTTTTTCTTTTTTGCTAATTAACTCAATTTTTATCCTACCTAATATTGAATAAACAAATTGCGAACATTTTTTATGCGCATGGTCACCCCTAACAAAATTTTTTTCTCCATTAATGATAAAAATTCTTTTTACTCTTATTGGAAAATTTTTTTTAAGAGAAAATGCCGTTAATTTTCCACTTTTTTTTCTGAAAGATCTAAATTTAAATTTTTTCATTTTAAAGATTTTTATTTATATCGCAATAAACTACAGGCCATTCTAATGATTTTGTGTATTTTTTAAACCAATAAGGTAAAAATCTTTCAGCTAAAAATGTATACATTCTTATTCTATTGTAACCTTTTAAATTAAACCCAAATATTTTTTCACATTTTTCAAGCCAAGAAAAAACTTCTGAGAAATAACTATTTATTATTTCGGATGATTTAGTTATAAACATATTACCTTGATTTAAAGAGTTTTCATTTCTAACGTAATTATCAAAATCTTTTTTATCTTTTTCAGGAAGTAATTTGATTGCTTCGTCTAGATAACCGTTTCCATGAAACATATCGAATTGAAATCTTATGCTCCAATTAGTTTTAAGAATTTCTTTAAAATTTCTTAAAAGCGCTAATTTTCCATATTTTAATATTTTAGCAACTCCAGGTTTTTTTAATTTAAATGGCTCACCGATAATTGTTTCGTAATTTTTCCATTCCTCAGGTAAATTTTTCAATAAGGATTTAGTCGAATGTCTGTCTATAATATCTTTTTTATCTCCCCATAGTTCACGATAAGAGCAAAAACCAATCCAATCATCTTCTTTTTTATCTTTAAGCATATTTTTCCAATACCAATAATAAAAAGTATATTCACCGTAAAAAGGGTTTTTTTCACTGATGTTGATCAGAGTGTTATCCATAAGCCATTCATTTGAAAAATTTTTATTTTTTAAACCTACAGGTATATAATTATGTTTTTTCACCGCTTCTAAATAATCATTATCCAAGCACATACAGTAAATTTTCAAATTATGCATATTTTTTTAAATAATCTTTAAATGAAATATTCTTTTTATCTTTTTTAGATAACATGGGTCTTTTAATGGGCCATTTAATCTTTATGTCCTCATCGTTCCAATTAATTCCGATCTCATGTTTTTTAGATCTATAATTGGTGCAATGATAACTAATAATATTTTCACTTTTTAAACCTAAGAAACCATGAGCAAATCCAGGAGGTATGTATACAGAAACACCATTTCTATCTGAAATATTTATTGCAAAGTATTTTCCAAAAGTCTTTGAATTTTTTCTTAAATCTATACATACATCTAATATCTCTCCTTTTAAAACTGTTAAATATTTACCTTGTCCATTTCTTGTCTGCAGGTGCATACCTCTAAGAACATTTTTTTTAGATGTTGAAACGCATGTAAAAACAAAATTTTTACTTTTGAAGAATTTTTTCTTAAATACCTCTCTAAAGCTCCCTCTAGGATCTTTATGAACTTTTGAGAAAATTACTTTTAAGTCTTTGAATTTTGTAGATTTAATTTTCATAAGCTAAGAGTTATTAGTTTGATAAGAAAATGTTAAGTCTAAAAAATTTATGAATGAAAAATCATCCGAAAAATTCTTAAAATTTAAAAATTTGATTAAATTATTCTTATTTTGTGAAACAAGAATATAATTATTATTTTTCATAAAATTTATAAAATTATCGTATTGTATTAAATATGCATAGTTTATTATTGGATGAATATTTACTTGTTTTAAGACTATATCGTTTTTATTTTTATTTGAGGTATAGAAAGGGGTATGTGATAAAATGATATTTTTTGTCTTATTATGAAAGAATTTTTTAAGTATCTCTTTGTAGTCATTAGTGTAATGCAAAGAACTGCCAAAAAAAACAAAATCCAAAGGTTTTTCACCTAAAGATAAATCTTGAGATACAGTAATATTTTTTAATTCTTTCTCTTTAATTAAATTTGAAATTATATCATTGTAATGAGGTAAGTCGTAATAAATGTATTGCCAGTTTTTTAGATATCTATTTAAATAAATAAAATTATCAATATTATTAGCTCCAAAGTCAAAAAAACTTAAATTTTTTTGAGACTTAGAATATAAAGTCAAAATTTCCAAAAGGTAAGAACATGTGGAAAAAGGACGATAAAATTTATCATTCTGATTTTTTATTATTTTTAATTGTAAATCTTTATCTAATTTAGTTGGATGGTTATTTTCTGGCAGTGTCACTAAATTAGTTTCAACAAAAAATATCTTAAATATTTTAAAAAGTTTTCTAGCTAATACTTTTGGTAATTTATCAAATATATTTGATTTATAAAAATTATTTAAAATTTTATACATTAAATTATATTAATTTTTTGAGATAGTTTGCGTATTCGCAATTTCCATAAAACTTTATCGCATCTTTAATATCTTTCTTATTTATCCATTTATTGTTAAGTGCAATTTCTTCAATACAGGCTATTTTTAAACCTTGTCTATTTTCTATGACCGAAATATAATTTGATGCGTTGTAATAATCTTGGATATTTCCTGTGTCTAGCCATGTTCCTCCTCTGCCTATAAATTCTGCCTTTAATTTTTTAGCCTTTTTGTATTTATTAAGCAGATCAACTATTTCTAGTTCTTTTCGTTTTGAAGGCTTTAAAGTTTTACTAAATTTAACAACTTTATTATCAAAAAAATATAATCCAGTTACTGCTAAATTAGAAAATTCTCTTTTAGGTTTTTCTACTATTTTGATAATATTATTTTTTTTATTTACTGCTGCTACTCCATATAAATTTGGATTTTTTACAGGGTGTAAAAAAACTTTAGCACCATTTTTAATGGCTACACTTTTTTTTAAAGTTTTTGTCAAGCTTTGACCGTAAAAAAAATTATCACCTAATATTAAAGCTATATTATCCTTTCCAATAAATTTTTCTCCGATTATAAAAGCTTCAGGTAGTCCGTTTGGTTTTAATTGTTCTTTATACTGTATCTTAATACCTAAATTATTTTTCTCAGGTAAAATTTTCTTAAATTGTGCAAGTTGGCCTTTATTAACAATTATGAGAATGTTTCTTATTCCAGCTAGCATAAGTATTGAAAGCGGATAAAAAATCAATGGCTTATCGTAAAGTGGTAATAATTGTTTATTGACAGACTTAGTTAGCGGACTCATTCTACTACCAGTACCACCAGCTAATATTATTCCTTTACTAATCATATTTTTAAACCCAATCTTTTTTCGTAGATATCTTTAGAAATGCTTTTTAAATACATCTTATTATTTATGTACCATTTGATTGTTTCAGTGAGCCCATAATCGAGTTTTATTTTTGCTTTCCATTTAAATTTTTTAAAAATTTTTCTGCTATTAAGTGCGTACCTAAAATCATGGCCAGGTCTATCTTTAACAAATATTATTTTTGTTTTTTTTCCAATTTTAATTTTTAGTTTTTTACTTATCTTTAATAATTTTTTTACTAGATCAACATTTTTTATATTAATACCAGATCCAACATTATAACTTTCACCAGATTTACCTTTCAAATAAAGCATGAATAAGGCTCTACAGTGGTCCTCAACATGTATCCATTCTCTTGAGTTTTGACCTTTGGCATAAATTGGTAAAGGCTTATTATTGAATATGTTAGATATCATTTTTGGTAATAGTTTTTCAGGAAATTGATAAGGTCCGTAATTATTACAACAATTAGATATTACAGCATTAATTTTATAAGTTCTAATGTATGACTTAACGAGATGATCTGCACTTGCTTTAGAAGCAGAGTAAGGAGAGCTTGGTTCGTAATTTGAGTCCTCATTAGATCTTTTGCTTCCCTTTATATCGCCGTAAACTTCATCAGTAGAGATATGAATTAATTTTGTATTTATTTTATTTTTTTTTAGGTATCTGATTGACTCTAAAAGATTAAAAGTCCCAAGTACATTTGTGTCAATAAAATTTTTTGGTCCATCTATTGATCTATCAACATGTGTTTCTGCAGCCAAATTAAAAATTGCCCTCGGCTTGTATTTTCGAATTAGCTTAATTATTTTTTTTTGATTATTTAAGTCTAATTTATAGAATTTGTAAAATTTGTTACTTTTATTAAAATGGACTTTTTTATTAGAAGCATAAGTCAATTTATCAATATTAATGACGAAGTATTTTTTTTTTATTAAAAAATTAACTAAATTACTGCCGATAAAACCAGATCCCCCAGTAACTATGATTTTTTTCATATTATATTTAAAAAGAATATTATGCTTTAATGCTATAAATTAGTAAAATAATTATCTTTTAAAATCAAATATTATTATTAAATGGATATAAAAGACCTTAGTATAGTGATTACGACTTATAAAAGTGAAAGTAAACTTTATTCTTGTCTTAACTCATTACCTAAATCTGCTAAGATTATAGTTGTCGAAAATTCCAATGATGTAAAATTTAAACACAGACTTAATATAAGATATCCTAATATAGAATGTATTTTAACAGGAGAAAATAAAGGTTACTCTGTAGCTAATAATATTGGTTTGTCGCAAGTGACTTCAAAGTATGCCCTAGTTCTTAATCCGGATACTATTGTAGAAAAAAATACTCTTAATAATTTTCTTGAAACAGCAAAACATTATCCAGATTTTTGGTTAATTGGCCCTTCAAATCATCAAGCTAATGACAATTCTTTAGGAAGTAAAAAAGTTTTTGAAGTTAACAATTTAAAAGGTTTTGCAATATTCTTAAATATGGAAAAATTTAAAAAAGAATTCTTTGATGAAAACTATTTTTTATATTTTGAAGAAATAGATTTGTGTAAAAAAGTAAAAATTAATAATGGCAAAATATATTTAGATCAAGGTCTCAAAATTCATCACGAAGGAGGAAGTTCTGTAGATGTAAAATATAAAGAAGAATTAGAAAAGAATAGAAATTGGCATTGGATGTGGTCTACTTTTTATTTTCATAAAAAATATAAAGGATTTTTTATAGCTCTAATAATTATCTTTCCAAAACTATTTTCATCTTTTTTAAAAACTATTTTTTTTCAGTTAACGCTAAATAAACAAAAAAAAGATATTTACTTAAATAGATTAAGTGGTATTAGTAATTCAATTTTAGGAAAAAACTCTTGGCGTAGACCTAAAATAGATTAATAAATTAATTTAATATGTCTTCAAATAAAAAAATTGTAGTTACAGGTGGAGCAGGATTTGTTGGAACGAATTTAATTAAGTTGTTACTTGATAAAACGAAGTATAAAATTCTAAGCATTGATAATTATTCATCAGGAAAAAAGAGCAATCATATTAAAAACCCAAGAGTAAAGTATATAAGAGGTGACACAACCAATATTTCTAAGATTTTTAAAAGTTCAAAGAATATAAAAACTGTTTTTCATTTTGGAGAGTTTGCCCGAATATACCAAAGTTTTTCACACATGAATGAATGTATTATATCTAATTCAGTGGGATCTAACGCTGTATTCAGTTTTTGTTTAAGAAATAAAATAAAATTAATCTACTCCGCAACTTCAGCCTCTTTAGGTAATAAAGGTAGTGATAAAAATCTTTCTCCCTACGCTTTTACTAAAGCAAAAAATTTAGAATTATTAGAAAATTTAAAAAAATGGTTTCAATTTAAATACGAAGTAGTTTACTTTTACAATGTTTACGGCCCACATCAAATCTCCAAAGGAAAGATGTCTACAGTAATTGGAATTTTCGAAGATCACTATAAAAGAAAAAAACCCTTACCAGTGGTTAGACCGGGAACACAATCTAGAAGATTTACACATATTTCAGATACAATTGATGTATGCTACGAAGCCTGGAAAAAAAATTTATGCAGACACTACAGTATTTCAAATAAAAAAAAATATTCAATACTTGAAGTAGCTAAATTATTTAAATCAAAAATAAAATATTTACCTAAGAGACCTGGTGAACGATATGCTTCAGCCTTAACAAATATAAATTTGTCCAATAAAATACATAAAAAGTTTGGCAAAATAAGTTTAAAACTTTACATTCAAAATTTTATCAAAAATAATTAATGACCTGGAAACTCTATTAGACTTTCAGTTAAATATCCTTTGTCTTTAAGTAACTTACTTCCTGGTAAATCGAATAAATTTATTACAAAAATAAAACCAGCAACCTTTCCCCCTGAAATTTCAATTAATTTCGCTGCAGCCTCTGCAGTCCCACCAGTAGCTATTAGATCATCTATCACGAGAACTTTATCTCCTTTTTCAATAGAGTCCTTATGAACTTCTATCGTTGCATCCCCATACTCGAGTTTAAAATCTACAGAATGTGTATCAGCTGGAAGTTTATTTTTTTTTCTTAGCAATATAAAAGGTTTTTTAAGCATGTAAGAAACAGTTGCAGCAAATATAAATCCTCTGGATTCAATAGCTGAAACTTTATCAAAATTGATTTTTTTTGATAATTCTATAATTTTGTCATTTGTATATTTAAAGGCATCTGCGTTTTTTATTAGGGTTGTGATATCTCTAAATAGAATGCCTTTTTTCGGATAGTCTGGGATTGACCTTATATGTTTTTTTAAATCCATATTTAGCTTCAAGTTCTAACAAAAAAGCTTTAATAATTAAATAATGAAAAAAAGAAAACTCGGGATAATTGGCGGAAGTGGTCTGTATAAAATGGAGGGTTTTGAAAAAACTAAATGGAAAAAAATTAGCACACCTTGGGGAAAGCCATCAGATGAAGTTTTAATAGCAAAACTAGATAAAGAGGAAATTTGTTTCATCCCCAGACATTCTCGTGGTCATAAAATTAACCCAACAAATATTAATTTTAGAGCAAATATTGATGCGCTGAAACAATTAGGTGTAACAGATGTTATTTCAGTTTCGGCTGTAGGCTCTCTAAAAGAAAATTTAGATCCAGGAAAATTTGTAATAGTAGACCAATTTATAGATAGGACATTTTCTAGAGTTAAAACATTTTTTGATGAAGAAATAGTTGCCCATGTTTCAATGGCAAAACCAACTAGTGAGGGGCTTTCTAATTGTTGTGAGGCCGCATTAAAAAAATTGAATATCACTCACCAAGTTGGAGGCACCTATGTTGTAATGGAAGGACCTCAATTTTCCACTTTAGCAGAGTCAAATTTATATAGATCTTGGGGAGCAGATGTAATCGGGATGACAAATATGCCCGAAGCAAAACTAGCTAGAGAGGCAGAAATTAGATATAGCACTGTTGCAATGGTGACAGATTACGATTGTTGGCATCCTGATCATGATGAAGTCGATGTAAGCATGGTAGTTCAAACTCTAATGAAAAATGCAGCTAATGCACAAAATATGATTAAAGAAATAATAAAAACTTTTAAAAATTATACTGTTGAAAAAGATCCTGCGAATGATTGTTTAGATGTAGCTATTATTACTGATCCGAAATTAAGAACCAAAAAAACCATAAAAAAATTAAAAAATATTGCTGGAAGAATTTTAAATAAAAAATAATTTTAATGCCAACATATACGGTAAAATATTCAAATATTAACCTTTCGCAAAAACAAAAAAATTCTATTGCAAATGATATAACGAATACTCATAGTAAATTCACTGGTGCAAATACTTTTTTTGCTCAAGTGATATTTCAAAAAAACGAAAAAAATGCTCATTTTATGGGCGGCAAATTAGTCAAAACTAAGGAAATTTTCTTAAACGGACAGATAAGAGCTGGACGAACGTCAAAAGTTAAAAAACAATTAATTTTAGGTTTAAGAAAAATTTTGATTAAGAATACAAAGTTGCAGAGAGATTTTGTTTGGGTTTACTTGGAAGATTTATTACCAGATCAAATGATCGAGTATGGAGAAATTTTACCTAAATCAGGACAAGAAAAAAAATGGTTTAATTCGTTATCACCAAGCTTAATAAAAAGATTAAAAAAAATTGAAAAAAGTTAATGAAAATAGAGGGACAATCATACAAAACAATTTGGTTTGAGAATAATTTGGTAAAAATTATTGATCAAAGAAAACTTCCTCATCAATTTGTAGTTAAAGATTTAAAAAAAGTAAAAGATGCAATTAATGCCATTAAAACAATGGAGGTGAGAGGCGCTCCATTAATCGGTGCAACAGCTGCCTACGGTTTAGTTTTATCTATAATCGAAAAAAATGATTTATCTTTTCTAAAAAAATCTAGCGAGGAGTTAATTGCGTCAAGGCCTACCGCAATCAATCTTAAATGGGCAGTAGACAGAATGATGAAAAAGCTTTCCAGAGTTAATGATAAAGATATATTGAAAATAGCTTTAGATGAGGCAAAAGCTATTATAGAAGAGGATGAAAAATTTTGCAAAAATATCGGTCTGAACGGTCTTAAAATTATTGAAGACATTGCTAACAAAAAAAAAGATACAGTTAATATTTTAACCCATTGTAATGCAGGATGGTTAGCAACTATCGATTGGGGAACAGCTACTTCACCAATTTATCATGCTCATCAAAAAGGAATTAAAGTTCATGTTTGGGTTGATGAAACAAGACCAAGAAATCAAGGAGCTAACTTGACATCTTTTGAATTAAATGAAGAGGGGATATCAAACACTGTAATAACCGATAACGCTGGTGGTATATTAATGCAAAGAGGAGAAGTGGATATGTGTATTGTTGGAACTGATAGAACTTTATCTAATGGCGATGTTTGCAATAAAATCGGAACTTATCTTAAAGCTTTATCCGCAAAAGATAATAACATCCCTTTTTATGTAGCCTTGCCAAGTTCTACTATAGACTGGAGTATTAAAGACCATAAACAAATCCCGATCGAAGAAAGAAATTCAGAGGAGCTATCACATGTTGAAGGAGTTGATGAAAATAATGAAATTAAAAAGGTGAGAATTTACCCACAAAAAAGTAAGTCACTAAACCTAGCCTTTGATGTAACTCCTGCTAAACTGGTAACAGGATTAATTACAGAAAAAGGAATTTGTGAAGCATCGGAAAAAGGACTGAAAGGATTATTTAAATGAAAAAAATACTATTAATTTTATTTGCAGTTTTATTTACAACTAGCCTATTGGCTCACTCACCCCCAGACTTTAATTCTAAAGATAACTGTAGAAAAAAGTATTCAATGCTTAAAGCAATCGCTAAACTAAAAGGTTATTCAGGAGGTGAAATAATTAAATTTAATTCTTATACAGGACTTGATCAAAGAACAGTCTTAACAGACGGTCATTTAAATAATCCCATCGAAATTACTGGATATCTTCGATTGCCAGAAGGAACAGGCAAAGTTCCTATAGTAATTTATACTCATAGTAGCGGTGGACCTGGAGATTATGTTTGGGACGATTTTGTATATCATGCTGCACAAAATCTTTTGAAAGAGGGTATTGGTGTTATGTATATTGATAATTTTTGTTCAAGAGGGGCTAGGACTGTATGGAGAGATCAATCTAAAGTTCCTTTAATAAACGGAGCAATTGATGCACTTATGGCTCTAAAATTTTTACAATCTCACCCTAGATCCAACGGAAAATTTGGAACAACTGGTCATTCAAGAGGTGGAACTAATTCTTTTTTCATGGCAGATGTTAAACTCACATCTAAATTTCTTGGCGGTACAAAAGGTTTTGATGCAATCCTCCCGGAAGCAGCAGAATGTAGAATGGCTGGTTTTTTTTCAGAACCAGAATTAACCTCCAACACAACAATGCTTGTAGTGCACGGCGGTGCAGATGATTATACTTTGGCAAAGTTTTGTAAGGAGCACGCAGAGAGAATAAAAGCTCCACCAGGAAAAGTAAAAATTGATATTAAAGAGGGTTGGTATCATGCATGGCATGCAGGTAAAAAACCTTGGAGAGAAAAAATGGCAATGACACTTCATGATTGTCCTGATTTTTATGTTGATAATGATGGTCGATTTACTAATCCGATATGGATAGAGTGGATGGTCAATAAACACAAAAAATATCCTTCCGTAGAAGCATTTTATGAAACTGCACAAACAGAACCAAGAAAAGCTTGGAAAACCGCTTTTAAAGTAATGAAAAAAGAAAAATGTATTTCTAAAGGAGTTACCATTGGCGGAGATAACGCTGATGTTTACATGCCTCAATTTATCAATTTCTTCAAAGATAATTTGTTATAGTGAGTAAACTTAAAGCTGAAGTAATAAAATATTCTAAAAAATTAAATATCACTAATTTGTCTGCTTTAAGATCAGGTAATATTTCAGTAAGAGCAAAAGAAAAAGGAGTGGATGGGTTTTATATAACTCCATCTGGTAGGAAGTACTCGTCTTTGAAATCTAAAGATATTGTCTTCGTATCGCTTAAAGGTGTGTATGATAATAAAAAAGGTAAACCCTCTTCAGAATGGAGATTTCATCAGGATATTTATGTGAATAAAAAAGAGGCTAAAGCTATAGTTCACGCTCACTCTGCTTGTGCTACTGCGGTTTCAACTCATCAAAAAAGTATTCCAGCTTTTCACTATATGGTTGCAGTTGCTGGAGGTGAAGACATTAAGTGCAGTAAATATGCAACTTTTGGAACAAAAAATCTTTCAAAAAATATTATCAGTGCTTTAAAAAATAGAACAGCATGTTTGATTGCTAATCACGGTCAGGTTGCTTTTGGAGAAAATTTAGAAAAGACTTTTGAACTTGCTCAGGAGATCGAAAATATTTGCCATCAATATATAAATGCCCTAAGAATTGGAATACCTAAGATTCTTTCAAAAAAAGAAATGAAAATTGTCTTAGGTAAGTTTAAAAATTATAAAAAAGGGTAGTTTATAATGATTAAAGTAGGCGAGCATATTACAATTGATTTTCTAGGTGTAAAAAAAGACTACTCACCAGAATTTTACGAAAAGGTAATTTATAAAATCGCTAAGGCAGCAAAAGTTGAAATTTTAAATGTATCCTCTCATAAATTTGAACCACAAGGTTTTACATTAGTTGCTTTGTTAGCTGAAAGTCATTTTAGCTTTCATACTTTCCCTGAAAAAGGTGTCATAAGCTTTGACTTTTTTACTTGCGGAAAAGTTAACCCTAAAGTCGCCCTTAAAATTTTGAGAAAAGAAATAGATCATACGAGAGTTGTTACTAATGCTTTTGATAGAAGTAGCGTAGGTTTGTATGACGATATTTACAGCACACCCGGTCAAAAGAAGTTTTATGTTGTTAAAGATGTGTTAGAGAAATTTACCTCTAAAGTTGGTCAGTTTGTAGAGATCTTAAATCTTGAGGAATTTGGAAATGCTTTATTTATTGATCATGAAATTCAAGTAGCTGAGAAAGATGAAAAAATTTATAGCTCAAATTTTTTTAAATCAAGTTACGAGTTGAGTAAAAAAAATAATAATGTAGCTATAATTGGAGGTGGAGACGGAGGGGTGGCTCGAGCTTGTCTTGAAAATAACTCAAATTACATAGATTGGTTTGAACTTGATCCTGAGATAGTTGATGTATGTTATCGTCATTTACCAAAAATTTGTTCAAAAGTTAAAAAAAGTAATAAAATAAAAACTTTTTGGGGTGATGCATTTAAAAGCATAAAAGATATAGAAGACTCTAAATATGATAAAATTTTCGTTGATTTAAATGATGATCAATATTGTATAGATCTAGCAAAAAAAAATATGAAGGGCCTTAAAAGAATTTTAAAAAAAGGCGGTGTAATTACCGCGCAAGTTGGAAGTAAAGATAAAAAACCTAAACAAGTTGAAAATTGGTGCAGAGTTTTAGATAAAAGCTTTGGAAATGTCAGAGTTTCAGGTTCATATATACCAAGTTTTGACTGTAATTGGAATTTCGCTTCATCTATAATGAGGTAATGTTTCGTGTTTCCTGTATTCAACTTTGTTCAAGCGACAATGTTGAGTATAATTTAAAAAAAACTAAACAACTTATTCTTAAGGCTGTTAAGCAGAAAACCAATTTTATTTTGACACCTGAAGTATCGTCAAAAATTTCTTTAGATAAAAAAAAACTTTTAAAAACAGCTACATCTATGGACAAAGATTTTTATTTACTAGGTATAAAGGAGATGGCAAAGAAATATAAAAAGTGGATTTTGATTGGATCATTAATACTTAAGATAGGCAAAAATAAATTAGTAAATAGATCAATTTTAATATCACCAAATGGAAAAATTAAATGCTACTACGACAAAATACATATGTATGATGCAAAGTTAAGTAGAAAAGAAAAATATTTTGAGTCAAAATTATTTAAATCTGGAAATAAAATTAAATTAGCTAAATTACCTTGGGGTAAGCTTGGTCTCTCAATTTGTTATGATTTAAGATTTCCAGGTATGTACAAACAAATGTCTAAACGTGGGGCGACGCTCATTAGTGTACCATCGGCGTTTACAGAGACAACAGGCAAAAAACATTGGCATACACTTTTAAAAGCTAGAGCTATAGAAAACATTTCTTATATATTTGCTCCTGGTCAAGCAGGGAAACATTGCAATGGAAGAAAAACTTATGGACATTCTTTAATAGTATCACCTGACGGTGAAATAATAAAAGAATTAGGAAAAAAAGAAGGAGTAATAACAGCGACTATCAATCCTAAAATTGTAATGAAATTAAGAAAAAAAATTCCAAGTGTTCAATACAATTAAAAATGAGATTTAACCTCTCTTATATTTGAATTTAAAATAAGATTTATTTCAGACTTAATTTTAGCCCTTTCATCATTAAACTTATAAACGTTTCTTGCGAGCTCAATAAATTTTTTTCCAAAGTCATTATTTCTTTCTGCGTTTCTTTTTCCATCTTCTATATCCCAAAGCTTTAAGTTTATTTCTTTTAATTTTTCTTTTAAATTAACTATTGCCGACTCATCTTTAATACAATTTTTCATGGTATTGTTTAATGAAATTAGTTCTTTATCTGCTTCTTTTAACTTTTTTGTATCGGTAATTTTAATTTTTTTTATCTCTAGAATGGTTATCTTATCAATTAATTCACCTGCTGAAATTTCTGCCAATATTTTGTTTAATTTTGTATTCATTATATTTTTTTCAGATATACTAGTTAATAAATATACTCGGGCAAAATAATGTCAAACATATTAATAATAAAACACGGTTCTCTTGGAGATTTGATCCAAGCAAATGGAGCTATCAAAGATATTAAGAATCACTATGAAAATAGAAAGGTTTTTCTTCTAACGTCTGCACCTTATTCAATATTTATGTCAGAGTGTCCTTATATAGATGGAGTAATTATTGATAAAAGATTACCTAGGTGGAATTTATTTTTTTTATATAATTTAAAAAAACTATTATCAAAATATAATTTTTCCAAAGTGATAGATCTTCAAAATTCTAGCAGAACAAAGTTTTATAAAAGATTTTTATTGAAAAAAGCAGAATGGTCCTCGTCTCTTGATACTTTAGAGCCTGGACAAAGCAAAAAAGATTTTGATAAAAGCCCCGTTTTGGATCGAATGGAATTACAACTTAAAAAAAGTAACATTCCCACTAAATATATTAAAGATATTGATTTAAGTTGGGCGAGGGAGGATTTATCAAATTTAATAAAACAATATACTAACAGAGATTATATTTTACTTTTTCCTTTTTGCTCAAAAAAACATTTAAATAAGAAATGGCCTTATTTTAATGATTTAATTACTAAGATTAGAAGAGAGTATAAAAACAATTATTCAATTTTAGTGGCTCCTGGACCAGATGAAATTAAAGAATCTGAAAATTTAAAAGCAAATATTGTGCTTGAAAAAGGAAAATCTATAAATATTAAAAAATTAATATCTTTAATAGATGATGCTAAATTTATTGTTTCTAATGATACAGGACCTGCTCATATAGCCTCTCATTTAAAAAAAAATGGTTTAGTTCTTTTTGGTAGCCACACATCAGCGGAAAAAGTAAGCATAGGAAATTCTAATTTTAAAGTTTTGACTGTAAAAAACTTAATAGATTTGACAAGTGATACTGTCATGAAACAAATTAGGATTAATTTAAATTAATTCTATATACTTTTTAATAATTTTATCCCAACTAAAATTTTTTGAAAATTTTAAGGCATTATTACCCAATTCTTTATAATGGTCGTTATTCATCATTTTTAATAATGTTTCATATAATATGTTTAGATCATCACCATCACATAGGTAACCGGTCTTACCTTCTATTATTGCATCTGACTCTCCACCATAAATACCGCCTATGGATGCTTTTCCATAAGATGCTGCCTCAATAAAAGAAATTCCAAAACCTTCTATTGATTTTTTATAAACTACTGAGGGCATGACAAATATATTGGATTTTTCAATAAGGCCTACCTTTTCTTGTTCAGAAGATTTATAAATGAAACTTACCTCATCCTTTAAGCCAAGTTCTTCTTTAAGTTTTACTAAGTTACTTTTTTCCTCACCATCACCGACTGAGACGTATTTTAATTTTGGAAATTTTGGTAATAAATTCTTAATTGTCATTAATATATTTTTATGACTCTTTCTTTGATCTAATCTTGAAACTGTTAGTAATTTAGGAAAAGAGTCTTTATAAACCATTTCTGCGAATGTTTTAGACTCTTCACTTATTTTTAATGGATAATTACAACCAGGATTAATTACTTTTATATTATTGTGTTTTAGACCCATTTTTAAGGCAAAATTTTTAGTAAATTTAGAATTAGCAATAACAAAATCAGCTTTTCCTAAAGCTTTAAGCATTCTTTTATTTAAGGAAGAACCAATTGTATGGTTGATTTCTTTAGAATGTATTAAACAAAAACTTTTCGTTTTTTTAAGCACAGTCTCATCGATATTTTCTATACTTTTCCAATGATCAAAAAAAACAGCTCTTAGTTGATTATTTTTGATAAAGTCTTTTACAAGATTAGCTTTTCTATATTTCTTAAAAATTTTAAAGCCTGAAATTCTTTGTATATTAAGTTTAGAATTTCGGTCATATTTTTCAGACTCTTCAAAACTATCAGCAAAAACTTGAACAGGACCATGATTTAAAAGAGCATTTGATAAACCTTCCATTAAATTTTGCATTCCACCAATATCAGGGGGAAAATTTCTTGTTGAAATTAAAAACATTATTTAATCCATTTAATATTACATCCCATACTGGGCACTTGTTCCAAAGGACCTTTCTGAGTTTTAGCTATCATTTGCATTGCTAATTTTAAATCACTTTCTCCATTTCTTATAGGTTTTAAATTTTTAAGCTCTCTAATTCTTCCTCTGTATTGCAGTTCTAAATTTTTGTTATATCCAAAAAAATCTGGAGTACACACTGCTCCAAATTTTTTAGCAATTTTTTGAGTATCGTCTATTAAATATTTTAACTCCTCAAATTTATTATCTTTTGAAAATTTAATCATATTCTCAAATGAGTCTTCGGGATAATTTTTAGTGTCATTTGACATAATAGCGACTGAATTAATTCCATCAGCTTTTAGTTTTTTACAATCTTCTACAAGATCTTCAATAATGGCTTTTACATATGGACAGTGATTACATATGAACATTATTAAAGTTCCATTTGCTCCCTTAATATCGTCCAGTGAAATTAATTCGTTATTTGTAGATTTAAGTTTAAAATCCTCTGCTTTTTTACCGAAGTCACAAATTGGTGTTTTAGTTAAAGCCATAATATATTATAAGAGTTATAAATTAATTATACAGCAATTTTATGATTTACGATTTTGAAGGCAAAACACCTAAACTAGACCCAAACAGTTGGGTTGCACCTAATGCGGTAGTTATTGGGAACGTAGATTTAAAAAAGGATTCGAATATTTGGTTTAATGTTACACTTAGAGGTGATGTAGAGACTATCACAGTAGGAGAAGGTACCAATATACAAGATGGTAGTGTGATTCATACTGATCCCGGTTGTCCAGCAATTATTGGAAAGAATGTAACCGTAGGCCACCTCGTAATGCTACATGGGTGTGTAATAGAAGATGATTGTTTAATAGGAATCGGTAGCACAATTTTAAACAAAGCAAAAATTGGAAAAAATTCTATTATAGGCGCTAATGCTCTTGTTACAGAGAATAAAGTTATTCCTGAGAGATCTTTAGTACTAGGAAGTCCTGGTAAAATTATTAGGCAAGTAACAGATGAAGAAATTAAAAGTATTAAAGAAAATGCAGAACATTATGTTGCTAATTACAAAAAATACAAAAAATAAAGTAATATTATTTTTAACTCTAATTTTCTTAGTGACGAGCTTTTCTTTTGCGGAAGCGAAGAACAGCAAAGATGTCTCTAACACACAAGTAAAAAAGAAGACTATCTCCCATAAAAAAAAACATGGTTTTAACTTAGTAAATTTAAAAGATGGACATCCTGTAAGATCAGGAAAGAAATCTTACAGATTTGAAGTAAGATTAGGAGATTGTGGTAAAGACGAGGGTCATGATGATTGTAAAAAAGATAGACAAAGAGTTGAGGGTCAATTTAAGGAATATCAAAAAGGAAAAAAGGATTATTGGTACTCAGCTTCAATTTTTCTACCTAAAGATTATAAATCAGTAGCTCCAGTTAGAACTACTTTCATGCAACTTTACGAAAAAGGATGGAAACCAATTTTAATGGTAACTGACAGAAGTAACCAATGGTTAGAAATCGGAAGAATGTGGAGTGGAGAATATGTTGAAATGAAGAAGGGAATTAAAATTAATGACATGAAAGGAAAATGGACTGATATTTTAATCAATGCACGCTATTCAAGAGAGGAAGATGGTTACTTAAAAGTTTGGGTAAATGATAAAATTGTATTAGAGGCTTTAAATATTAAAAATATTACACCATACACTAAAAGGGGTGTCGGATTAGATTTTGGGATATACCAAACTTTTGTAAGCGGCTGGAAAAGAGAACATGGTGATAAAGATTACCCTAATATGGTAGTTTATTTTGATGAAGTTAATTTAGGAACGTCAAAAGAAAAAGTTACAAAAAACTTAGGGAACTAACCAACTATTCTTTTTGTTTTCAAAATTAAAAATAGCTCTTCGGTGACCTTTTGCAGCTAAGTATAGCCATTCAATAGATTTAATATTACATTTGATCACTGTAAAATTTTCATAACCTTTTTCACTTTGCTCCATCGTATAATCAAAATCCTCTAATTTTGAAATCATACCGGATGTTGGATTTTCTGAAGTAGTCCCAGGTGCATCATCTGTAAGATAACATCTTCTACTTATGTGTTGAGTTTTTTTCCAAGCTTCTTCAGCTACTGAATTTCTATTGTTAATTTCACAATTGACTTTGACTCTTAATTGAATTTTTTCCTCCTTGTCGTAAAAGACTAAAGATGCATTTTTATTTTTCTTAAGAATATTCACTTTTGGGGATCTAAGGTCAGTATGAAATTGTAATACGTTATTGTTTTTGTCCGATTTTCTCAAAACAACTATCCTTCCATCAATTTCATTTTGATCAGCACAAATAAAAACTGGTATTCTAAAAGGTGAACTTCTATTGATCACAGCATCATCTAACATTGACCAAAGTTTTTTTTGAATTTCCTCAAAGTTTTCGTAGTACGCTGGTTGCATACTTTACTTTCTAAATCTTTTGATCAAACTTGAAGTATCCCATCTTTGACCACCCATCTTTTGAACTTCAGCGTAATAATCATCAATGACTTTAGTTATTGGGAGGGGAGAGTTATTCTTCTTTGCTTCATCCATAGCTATTTTCAGATCTTTTCTCATCCAGTCAACAGCAAAACCGTAGTCAAACTTGTCTTCAATCATTGTTTTATGTCTGTTATCCATTTGCCATGACTGTGCAGCACCTTTAGAGATCACTTCAATAACATCATGCATATTCAATCCTGCATTCATTCCAAAATTTATAGCCTCAGAAAGACCTTGAACTAAACCTGCTATACAAATTTGATTAACCATTTTTGTTAGTTGGCCACTTCCAGAAGGTCCAAGTAATTTTATTTTTTTGCTATAACAATCTATTACCGGTTCAGCCTTTTTAAATGGAGCTGCGTCACCACCAACCATTACAGTTAAAGTTCCTCCCTCAGCTCCAGCCTGTCCTCCAGATATGGGAGCATCTAAAAAATCAAATCCCTTTGTTTTTGCCTCTTTGTAAAGTTCTCTTGCAATATTTGCTGAGGCAGTAGTGTTATCAATATAGATTGCACCTTTTTTTGCAGTTTTAAATAATCCTTTTTCACCTAAAGTGACTTCTCTTAAATCATTATCATTTCCAACACATGTGAAAATAAAATCACAATCTTTAGCGGCATCCATGGGTGTATCAGCTATTTTACCTTTATATTCTTTAGTCCATTTTTCTGCTTTTGATTTTGTACGATTATAAACAGTTACATCATGACCGGCTTTTGATATATAACCTGCCATAGGGTAGCCCATAACACCCAAACCTATGAAAGAAACTTTACAACTCATTAATGATTAACCTCTCGTTAAATAAAAAAGTAATTATATTTGGTTTCATATTTACATTTTTTTCTAGTTTTGGACAGAGCTTTTTTTTGGGATTGTTTAACGCACCAATTAGAAATGAATTAGGTATCACACACGGTCAATTTGGAAATATTTATGCCTCAGCTACAATTTTTTCTAGTCTTCTACTAATTTGGGTAGGTAAGAAAATAGATGAATATCAAATAATTTATTATTCTTTTTTTGTAATAATATTATTATTTTTATCATCACTATTCTTTTCCTTTATTAATAGTGTATATTTTTTAGCTATCGGAATATTTTTGATGAGGTTTTCAGGCCAAGGTTTGATGAGTCACACATCAACAACTACAATCTCAAGATTTTTTGAAAGGTCTAGAGGAAAAGCTTTAAGCACAATTTGGTTTGGCTTATCGTTTGCTGAGTTTTTATTGCCTGTTTCTCTAACTTATATGCTGGTAATTTATTCTTGGAGAAGTATTTGGCAAGGAATAGCTATACTAATAATCTTATTTTTACCATTTGTAGTCTTAAACACAATCAAACAGATTAAATTAAACTCTAGAGAAAAAGATCAAAATTTTTCTAAAAAAATTAAGATTAAAAGCTGGAAAAGAAGAGAGGTAATAAAAGACTATAGATTTTATATTGTTTCTTTAAATATGTTAGCTATGCCTTGGATTGCTACAGGTGTTTTTGTATACCAGTCTTTTATAGCTGACTCGAAAATGTGGAGTATTTATACTATTCCTAAAGCTTTCATGGTTTATTCTATAGCTTCAATAGTAACATTATTTTTTTCTGGCTTTTTAGTAGATAGATTTACAAGTAGAAAACTTATTCCCTTGATGAATATTCCTTTACTTTTATCACTTATAATATTGTTCCATTACGATCACGAGATATCAGCTTATATTTTTTTAGGTCTAGTGGGAGTTTCTAATGGATTAGCAAACGTTCTTGGCTCTTCTACCTGGGCTGAAATATATGGAGTTAAATTTATAGGTTCAATTAAAGCATTAACGACTGCGTTTATGGTTTTCTCGACTGCTTTTGGAACGGCAATTTTTGGATTATTAATAGACAATGGATTTACCATTGAAAATATAGCTTTTATCTCGAGTTTATATGTCGTTATTTCATTAACACTATTAATAACAATAAGAAAAACTTTAGAGCCTATTAAAATTATAAAGTAATTGATTTATTTAGATTATTTGAATATATACTCACCATCATGGCAAGAATTACCGTAGAAGATTGTTTAAAAAAAATTGATAATCAGTATGATTTAGTGTTATTGGCTAAAGAAAGAACTGTCCAATTAAACGCTGGTGCACCAATGCTTGTAGAAGAAGACAATGATAAAAGAACAATTATATCTTTAAGAGAAATTGGTGATGGAAAAATTTCAGTCAAAGAACTTGAGGAAAGTTCTATTAAAAGATTACGTAAAGAACCAGATGAAGCCGAGCAACAAGAGGAAATCGAAGAAGAGACAAATGATGATTTTGAAAACTTGTATAAAGGTCAAATTTCCAAGAGTGGAGTAGCAATTTTACCATCAAAAAGAACGAGAAGAATTCCAGAAGTTAAAAAACAAGAGGAAAGCAACTTAGCTAAAGAGGCTATTTCAGAATTAAAATCCGAACAGCCAGAGATTAAAGAAGAAAATTTAGACAAGGAAGAATCTCCTTTAGAATTAAAAGAAGAAGTTCCAAAAGAAGAAGAAAACAAATCAGAATAAATTATGATAAAGACGGTTTCAGTAGCACCTATGATGGATTGCACTGATAAGCACGAGATATATTTCTTAAGCCTTATTAGTAAAAACATTCATCTTTATACCGAGATGATCGTAGCTAATGCAATCGTAAGAGGGAATAGAGATAAATTATTATCATTTAAAAAAATTACAAATCCAGTAATACTCCAAGTTGGAGGATCAAATCAAAAAGAATTGGCAGAGGCTTGTAAAATTTCCGAAGATTATGGTTACCAAGGAATTAATTTAAATCTAGGTTGTCCAAGTAAAAAAGTTCAAAAAAATAAATTTGGAGCGTGCTTAATGCAAGAACCTGACCTTGTAGCCAGATGCATAGAGTCAATGTCTAAAGCAACTGATTTACCAATAACAATTAAAACAAGAATTGGTTACAACGATATTGAGGACTTTAATTTTTTAAAATCATTTATCAAAACAACTAAAGACGCAGGTTCTCAAAAATTTATTATACATGCTAGAAAAGCTTTATTAAAAAAATTAAGTCCCAAAGAAAATTTAAATATACCACCTCTAAAATATGATTTTGTTTATAAACTTAAAAATCATTTTAAAAACGATGAAATTATAATTAATGGAGGAATTAAAACAACTAACGAAATTAAAGACCATCTACAGAAAGTAGATGGTGTAATGATTGGTAGAGCTATTTATCACTCACCTTATTTTTTAGCTGAAATTGAAAAAGAAATTTTTAATAATGAAAAAGTTCCCTCAAGATCAGAAGTGATGGAAAAATTGATACCATATATACAAGAGGAAACTTCTAAAGGCACTCAATTAAATCATATCATGCGACATACAGTTGGCTTGTTTCATGGACAAAACGGATCAAGAGTTTGGAAACAATATCTCTCAAAAAATATGTGTATAAGAGATGCAGACCTTCAAAAAGTAAATCACATTATGGATCAGGTTAAAAAAACAAATCCTGTATCGCTAGAAAGATAATTTTGGATATTCTTTCTCAATCAGAAATTATTTATTTAATCTTTATAATGATAATCACAGCAATTCCAGCAGGATTTGCTGCGGGATTGTTTGGGATTGGTGGAGGATTGATTACGGTTCCTATTTTATTTTATATTTTTAGCGCTTCTGGAATTGAACCAGCTTACTTAATGCACTTAGCAGTAGGAACATCTTTTGGAATAATTATTCCTACTTCGATTGTTTCCGTCTCAACACATCACCAACACAAAGCAGTAGATTTTGGGATTGTAAAAGGTTACGGTTTTTTTGTTGCTACTGGAGTAATTTTAGGAACGATTTTAGCAGCAAGTTTAAAAACCAAACCTTTAATTTTATTTTTTACAGTTGTTGTTTACATTTTAGCTTTTTATTTATTATTCCTTAAAGAAAAAGAGGAAAAACTTGAGATTAAAATGGGTTTATTAGCTAAAGGATTATCAGGAATTATAAGTGGATTTATTTCAGCTCCAATGGGCATAGGAGGAGCAGTAATGAATGTTCCAATCTTAAAATTCTTCGGCTACCCTATTAACAAAGCCATAGGAAGTGCAGCCGCTATTGGTTTTATAATAGCTTTATTTGGAGCAGTAGGCTTCTTGATTTCTGGTTCTTATCTAAACGTAAATCTACCTTTAAGTATTGGTTTCTTAAATATACCAGCTTTTTTAATATTTTTTCCAATCACAGCTTTCATGGCTAGGTTAGGAGCTAAAGCCAGCCATAGAATAAATAAAAAGAAAATGACAAAATATTTTGGTTTATTCTTGGTTGTTATTGGAACTAGATTTTTATACGAGTATTTTAAACTTTAAATTTTTTGATCGTACTCACCGATTTTCCCAGTCTTTTGTAGCAATGCATCTATAAATTCAAATATTTTTTTCTTTTTATTATCTGACGTAGTACTTTCTGTAACTATCACTAATGAGGGTTTGTTAGACGAAGCTCTTATAAGCCCCCAAGAGCCATCTTCTAAAGAAAATCTTATTCCGTTTACAGTTAATATATTAGTAATTAACTGACCATCTATTTTTGTATTTTTTTGTTTCAAGTCTTTAATTTCTTTAATAACAGTATCAACAACTTTATATTTATCTTCATCTTTACAAAATGGTGCCATGGTAGGGGTTTGATATGTAATTGGTAATTTTTTAATAATATCACTCATTTTCTTATCTTCGCTGACCAAAAGATGGCATACTTGTATTGCGGAGTTAATACCATCATCGTAACCATATCCTAACGGTTTGTTAAAAAAGAAATGACCACTTTTTTCAAAACCTGCTATAGCTTTTTCAACGTTTACTTTTCTTTTAATGTGCGAATGACCTGTCTTCCAATAAATTGTTTTACACTTATTGTCTTTAAGAACATCGTCATTTGCAAATAGTCCTGTGGATTTTACATCAACAATGAACTTGGAATTCTTATGAGATACGGATAGATTTCTAGCGATCAGTAAACCTATCTTATCTGAAAATATTTCATTCCCATGATTGTCTATAACCCCGCACCTATCTCCATCTCCATCAAAACCAAAGCCTATGTCAGCTTGATTATCTTTTACAGCTTTAGAAATAGCATGTAGCATTTCGAGATCTTCTGGATTTGGATTATATTTTGGAAACGACCAATCCAATTTACAATCTAATTCTATTACTTCACAACCTATTCCTCTTAAAATATCTGGAGCAAAAACTCCAGCAGTACCGTTTCCACAAGCTACTACAGTCTTTATTTTCTTTTTTATTCTATTTTTTTTTATTAAGTCTTGAGTATATGCATCTTTAAAGTTATCTATTTTTTTAATCTTACCTTTTCCTGACTTGAATTTATTATTAAGAGTTATATCTTTAAGCTCAGTCATTTCCTCAGGAGCATGTGTTAAGCCCTTTTTGATACCCATTTTTACTCCAGTCCAACCATTTTCATTGTGACTTGCTGTTACCATCGCTATTGCATCTGAATTTAAATTAAATTGTGCAAAGTAAACCATTGGAGAAAGAGACAAACCAATATCTTCAACATTACATCCCGTCGATATTAAGCCTTCAATTAATGCTCTTTTAATTTTCTCACTATATGACCTATAATCATGACCAACTATCACTCTTGGATTATTTTTTCTTGTATGAGCTATTATTTGAGTTCCAAGACCTTTGCCCAAATTAGTGATTCCCTCGATATCAATGTCTTTTTCAAAGAGCCATCTAGCATCATATTCTCTAAAACCGTTTGGATTGATTTTCATTAACTATTAATATCAAAAAATATAGTGTTTTCTTGATGATTGTTTATTAACAAAATTTTCCACTTGCAAAATTAATGAAATGTTCTTATATTGTTCTATTGATTTTGATGATATATAGTATATTAACGTATCTGTAACACAACATGTAGTTGTTTTGTTAATAAATCAAGTAAAATAGGGAAAATAATGAATAAAAACGTATCATTGGCAATAGAGAAAGCTGTCGGCAGTATAAGCCATAAAAACCAAAATGAACTAAAGAATAACGGGCCTAAAAAACCGGATTTATTTTCACTATCAGGAGATACCGAACTTTTTCAAAATGAAAAAGGGATAACAATTAAAATAGATAGATCAAGAGATGCAAACCTAACCGATTTTGGAAAAGCTACTTTGCAGGATAGGTACCTTGGTCAAAATGAAAGTTTTCAAGATTTATTTGCAAGGGTGGCAAGTGTTTACGCTGATGATAATTTACATGCTCAAAGAATTTACAATTATATTAGTAATCTTTGGTTTATGCCAGCAACACCAGTTTTATCAAATGGTGGCACTGAAAGAGGCTTACCTATTTCTTGTTTTTTAAATGAAGCTAACGACAGTCTCGAAGGTATAACTAATTTATGGGAAGAAAATGTTTGGTTAGCTGCTAGAGGGGGCGGCATAGGAAGTTATTGGGGCAATTTAAGATCAATTGGTGAAAAAATTGGAAAGGTTGGAAAAACATCTGGAATTATACCTTTTATAAAAGTTATGGACTCCTTAACCTTAGCAATCAGCCAAGGATCATTAAGAAGAGGTTCAGCTGCATGTTACTTACAAATTGACCATCCAGAAATCGAGGAATTCATAGAAATGAGAAGACCAACTGGCGGAGATGTAAATAGAAGATCTTTAAACTTACATCACGGTGTTCTCGTTACTGACGATTTTATGAGAGCTGTTGAAACAGATGGACAATGGGCACTTAGAAGCCCTTATGATGGTACAGTTCAATCTACTATACCAGCTAGAAATTTGTGGATTAGACTCCTAACTGCTAGAATAGAAACTGGGGAACCGTACATAGTTTATATTGATACAGTAAATAGACAGATACCTCAGCACCATAAGTTAGCAGGCTTAAAAGTAAAAACATCAAATTTATGTAGTGAGATCACGCTACCGACTGGAACAGATAATGACGGCAAACAAAGAACAGCAGTTTGTTGTCTTTCATCTTTAAACATTGATACTTACGATCAATGGAAAGATGATAGTCAATTTGTTGAAGATGTTATGAGATTTTTAGATAACGTTATGACTGACTTTATTAATAGAGCTCCTGAAGAGTTTGCTCACGCAAAATATTCAGCTATGAGAGAGAGAAGTGTGGGCCTAGGTGTTATGGGCTTACACTCTTATTTTCAGCAAAAAAATATTCCATTTGGCTCTGTTATGAGTAAAGTGTGGAACAAAAAAATATTTAAGAACATTCAGGAAAAAGTAGACTCGGCTTCAAAAATATTAGCTGATGAGAGAGGGTCTTGTCCCGACGCAGCTGAATACGGAATTAAAGAAAGATTTTCTAACAAAACTGCAATAGCACCAACAGCATCGATCTCAATTATTTGTGGAGGCTCTTCCCCAGGTATTGAGCCAATAGCTGCTAATAGCTACACACATAAAACTTTGTCTGGCTCTTTTAATGTTAGAAATAAATATTTGAAAAAAGTTCTTCAAAAATACAACAAAGATACAGATGAAATTTGGTCCACAATAACAACTAATCAGGGATCAGTTTCGCATTTGGATTTTTTAACTGCTGATGAAAAAGACACATTCAAAACCGCTTTTGAAATTGATCAAAGGTGGATCGTTGAACTTGGAGCCGATAGAACACCACATATTTCTCAAGCTCAATCAATTAATGTATTTGTCCCAGCAGATATACATAAAAAAGAACTTCATGATATTCATTTTCAAGCTTGGAAAAAAGGACTAAAAAGCCTTTACTATTGTAGATCAAAATCAATCCAAAGAGCTGAAAATGTAGCAGAAGGATCATCAACAGATGTGACGAAAAATGTTTATTCGAAATCGAATGAATCAAATAATAAAGACAACAACTATGAGGAGTGTTTATCATGTCAGTAGCAGAAAAAGTTAAGCCAGGAATTATTCAACCAAAGAAAATGGGTTTATTAGTAGAAAACCCAGTATATAAACCATTTAGATACCCATGGTGTTACGATGCTTGGTTAACACAACAAAGAATTCATTGGTTACCAGAGGAAGTTCCATTAGGTGATGACGTAAGAGACTGGCAGAAAAATTTGACAGTGGAAGAAAAAAATCTCTTAACTCACATATTTAGATTTTTTACTCAGGCAGATGTTGAGGTAAACAATTGTTACTTAAGACATTACACAACTGTTTTCAAACCCACTGAGGTTTTAATGATGATGACAGCTTTCGCTGCTATGGAAACAGTTCACATTGCTGCTTATTCACATCTTTTAGATACTATTGGAATGCCAGAAACTGAGTATTCTGCTTTTTTACAATACAAAGAAATGAAAGATAAATATGATTACATGCAAGGTTTCGATGTAAAATCAAAACACAATATTGCGATGACGATGGCAGTATTTTCAGCTTTTACAGAAGGTCTTCAACTTTTTGCTAGCTTTGCAATACTTTTAAACTTTCCAAGATTCAACAAAATGAAAGGTATGGGTCAGATAGTTACCTGGTCAGTAAGAGATGAAACTTTACATTGTAACTCAATGATCAGATTATTTAAGGATTTTGTAAAAGAGGAGCCACAAATTTGGAATGATAAGTTAAAAAAAGAAATCTATGATGCTTGTAAAACTATTGTAGAACACGAAGACGCGTTCATAGATTTAGCTTTTCAAATGGGTCCATTAGAAGGATTAACTGCTGATGAAGTTAAACAATACATTCGATTCATTGGTAACAGAAGACTTGAGCAATTAGGACTAAATCCAATTTACGATGTTAAGAAAAATCCATTAAAATGGTTGGACACGATGTTAAATGGAGTTGAACACATGAACTTCTTTGAGGGTCGAGCAACAGAGTACTCTAAAGCATCAACTAAAGGAACATGGGGCGAAGTATTCGCTTAGTCTTTGGTTCTCAAATATAAATCATATTGGAGAAAAACCGGTTTAAAAGGCAAATGGGGGAATATTTATCTAGATCAATTAGATAAATATAAACCAAAAAGTTTTCTCGAAATCGGTGTTTTTTGTGGAGTAACTGCTAGAAACACATGTGATTATCTAAATCAAATTCATGGCGATGAATTCAAATATATCGGCGTAGATTTATTTGGCACTTCTCAAAAAAATTTAAAAGATGAAATAGAGCCAAGTTTCTTAAAAAACCAAAAGTTTTCAAATCCATTAAAGAACATTTATTACAACTATATACTTAAAGAAAATTTAAATTCCTTAGAAAGTAATAAAAAATTTTTACAAAAATATGAAAAAAATGTTCAGTTAATAGCTGGAGATACCAACGAAGTTTTAAAAAAGATTGATTTATCATCAATTGATTTTGTATTTCTTGATGGGGGACATAGCTATAAGACTGTGCTGAATGATCTAGAAATAATTTATAAGAACTTAAAAAATAAGAATAAAGTCATATTATGTGACGATTATGGTGAGGAGAGCTTGATAAAAGAAGTTAAGAATGCAATTGATGATTTTACAAAAATAAATAATATTAAACTATCGATAATTGAGAATAGATTTGCAAAACTTATAATTTAAAAATGTCCCTAAGAAATATTTTGATAATTTTATTGTGGCTAATTTCAATATTATTTACAATAGTTTGGACTTTCGAAAATCCAGAAAAAGTTGAAAAAATTAAGAGTTTTTTTAAAAAAGAACAATTAGCAGATGTTAGCGTAGTTGATGAAGACTCAACAAGTATTCAAGCAAACTCATTTAATTTAGAGGTAAAAAAAATATTAAGTATCAAAGGCAAAACAGCCTTTATAATAAACCAAGAAGATAATTTTGATATAAAAAATTTGGAGATTTTTACACAAACAGGAAATTTAATAAAAAATTTAAATCCTAAAAAATTAGATTTACCTGAATATTTCACCTTACAGAGAAACGGTGGTATTAAAACTATTATTTCTATTGAAGGCAAAAGAATAGCTTTGATATCTTCAAATGAAAAAGATTGTTTTTTCGCTTCATTAATATTGATTGAAACTAAACAAGAATTATTTAGAACTAAGTGTTTACCTGAGTTAGCAAAAAATAATGATTTTAATGGTCTTGGTAGTTCAAATGTACATTTAGAAGACAAGATATTATTTAGTCTGGGAACACCAGAAAAGCACGCAAGTAAAAATAGCTCATTAGCACAAGATAATTCATCTAAATTTGGAAAAATATTAGAGATCGATAAGCAAGAGCTAAAAGAGGCTATTACTAATAAAACAACACTTGATATTGGCGTGTTTTCTCAAGGTCACAGAGTGCCGCAAGGATTAACTATTTTAAATGAAAAAATATTTAATGTTGAACACGGCCCTAAAGGTGGAGACGAACTTAATTTAGTAATTAAAGGAAAAAATTATGGGTGGCCGAAAGTTTCTTATGGCACTAATTATTTAAAAGATAATGGTGGTGACGGAACATCCTATAAAATAAATCATAAAAAAAATGGCTTTGAAGAACCTTTATTTGCCTTTGTGCCCTCAATTGGAATATCTAGTTTAAATACGTGCCCAAGTGTATTAAATAATTATTATAAAAAACCTTGTCTTTTAGCACTCTCTTTGTACGGCAATAATTTAAGAAAAGGTTACTCAATAATTATTTTTCTTTTAAACGAAGAACTTAACAAAGTTAATTCAATTGAAAAAATATCTTTAGGAGATCTTGTTCTTAGACATTTTGTTACGGATGAACAAAATAGACTTTTTGAAGATAAAAAAGGAAATATCTATATTTCAGCAGACAAAAAAGGGATATATAGAATTAGTTTTAAAAATTTTAGATAATTTATAATAATACAACGTAAGTTCTTTAATCTTTAACTTTAAAAGATATTAAAGTATCATATTGAAAATGAGTGAAGTTTTTAAACATTATGATGCTAAATTTAAAAAAGATTTAAAACCAAAAATCGGTTTACTAGCCCTGTCTACAGATCAAACGATTGAAGGAGATTTTAATAAAATATTTAAAAATCTACCTTTAAATATTTTTATTAACCGAATTCATAATCAAAATCCTCTTACAAAAGAAAATTTATTAAAAATGAAATTAGATCTTGAGTCAGCTACAAATAAGATATTGCCAGATGAGAAAATAAATACTATTGCTTATGGTTGCACATCGGGCACGATTGCAATAGGAGAAAATATAGTAAAAGAAAAAATACTGTTAGCTAAACCTGGCTGTTACGTAACAACACCTATAACCTCAGCAATAAAAGCGTTTAAAAAAATGAATATCAAAAATATTGCTTTATTTACCCCGTATCCAGATTTAGTGAATAAATCAATTCTAGAATATTTTACTCAAAAAAATATCAAAGTTTCGTCTTTTGCTAGTTTAAATCTAAACTTAGACTCAGAATTTGCAAATGTTGATCCAAATTATATTATAGAAATTTCATCTAAACTTATTACGAAAGAAGCAGATGCTTTGTTTATTTCTTGTACTGCTTTGCCAGTTTTAAGTATTCTTAACAAATTAGAAAATAAAATTAAAAAACCAGTATTTTCAAGCAATCAAACTCTGATCTGGGATACGATACGCTCAACTGGATACAATTCTCCAATAAGCGGTTATGGAAAACTTTTAGAAAATTAAATGCTTTTTGAAAAACAAGAGTATAAAAATCGTCTAAACAAAGTAAAGATTGAAATGCAAAAAAAAGGCATTGATCTACTTGTGTCTCACGATCCTGCAAACATGAATTATCTAACTGGATATGATGCTTGGTCATTTTATTATGCTCAATGTGTTTTAGTCCACGTAAATGAAGAAGAACCTATTTGCTTTGTAAGAGCTCAAGATGGGGGAGGAGCATATATAAAAACATATTTACAAGATAAAAATATTATAGAATACGATGAAAAGTATATACACACTTGGCCATTACATCCTTACCAGTATCTGACTGAAATAATTAAGAAAAGAAAATGGGACAAACAAAATATTGGCTTAGAGATGGACAGTCATTATTTTACTGCTTTTTGTTATGAGACCATTAAGAAAGGTTTACCTAATGCAAAATTAAAAGACGCTGAACGATTAGTCAATTGGGCAAGAGTTGTAAAATCGAATGCAGAAATTAAGTTAATGCAATCTGCTGCCCGTATAGTTGAAAGCGGAATGAAAACAGCATTCAACAGTATAAATCCAGGAGTTAGGCAATGCGATGCTGTAGCTGAAATTCAAAAAGCTTTATTTAATGGTACTAAAGAATTTGGAGGTGATTACCCAAGCATTGCTACTCTGCTGCCAACAGGAAAAGGTACTTCTGCTTCTCATTTAACCCATACTGACGAAAAGTTTGTTTCAGGTGAAGCAACAATTATTGAAATTGCAGGAGCATATAAAAGATATCACTGTCCAATGGCTCGAACAGTTTTATTAGGTAAAAAGGATCAAAAAAAAATCGACACCATGAAAGCCACTAATGAAGCATTGGACGCGGGAATTTCAGTAACTAAACCTGGTAATACAGTTGATGATATTGCACAAAAATTTTGGGGTATTTTAGATAAATATAATATTAAAAAAGATTCAAGAACAGGATATTCAATAGGTATAGGTTACCCGCCTGATTGGGGAGAGCAAACATTTAATATATTAAAAGGGGACAAAACAATTTTACAACCTAACGTTACTTTTCATATGATTGCAGTCATGCAGTTCGGAGATTGGGGTGTAGAAGCCAGCGAGGCAGTAAGAGTTACAGAAACAGGTTCTGAATTATTCTGCAATTTATCTAGAGAATTACATATTAAATAATAAAAACCTTGAAATAAATTTTCACAAATGCTTTATATAATCACAATATGACGTCTTCAAAAAGTTTTGTAAAATTTGACAAAGTTGACAAAAGTTATGACGGAAAAGTTTTAGTTGTAAAAGACCTTAACTTAGATATTAACGAAGGCGAATTCATTACAATGCTGGGGCCATCTGGTTCAGGAAAAACAACTTGCCTAATGATGTTAGCTGGCTTTGAAACTCCAACAAATGGAGAAATATATTTAGACTCAAAACCCATTTCAAGAATTCCACCACACAAAAGGGGTATAGGAATGGTTTTTCAAAATTATGCTTTATTTCCACATTTAACAGTTTATGAAAATTTAGCTTTTCCATTAAAAGTTAGAAAGCTTTCTAAAATTGATATTGATAAAAAAGTTGATAAAGCGTTATCAATGGTTTCATTATCAGGTTTTGAAAAAAGAATGCCCAATCAATTATCTGGCGGGCAACAACAAAGAGTTGCTGTTGCAAGATCCTTAGTTTTTGATCCTCAATTAGTTTTAATGGACGAACCTTTGGGTGCGCTAGATAAAAATTTAAGGGAAAGTATGCAGTACGAGATTAAACATATTCATGAAAGCATCGGAGTAACAGTCGTGTACGTAACTCATGATCAAAGCGAGGCCTTAACAATGTCTAGTAGAATAGCAGTTTTCAATGATGGAAAAGTTCAACAGCTTTCCACACCTGATAAATTATACGAAGAACCAGTTAACTCATTTGTAGCAGAATTTATTGGAGAAAATAATACTTTTGCAGGAGAGGTTACTGATATTTCGGGTGGAAAATGTAAAGTGAAACTTGATACAGGTGGTGAAATAATTTCAAATCCTATTAGCGTAAAGTCAAAAGGAGAAAAAACAAAAGTTTCTTTAAGACCTGAAAGAGCAATTATAGATCCTGAAGAAAAAATGGACAATAAGCATAAAGGAAAAATCGAAGAAATTATTTACCACGGTGATCACGCTAGAGTAAGGTTAAATTTATTGGGTAACAAAGAATTTATTTTAAAAGTTCCTAACAGTTCAGCAAGAATGGACATTAAACGAGGAAATGAGATCAGCGTTGGCTGGAATAGCCAAGACGCCAGAGCGCTAGATCCAAAATCAATCTGAGATTGATTCAATCAAAAAAAAGTTAATATAATCAATAATATTACAAAATCAGAGGTTGACTTAATTTTTGTTAATTGTTGTAATAAACCATTAATTAACGTTTAAACGGAGAGGTAATAATGAGAAAATTAAGTAAACTAATACTTACTCTAGTATTTGCTCTTTCAATTTCTTCAACTTCTTATGCTGTAACAGTTGCATCATGGGGTGGAGCTTACACTGAAAGTCAAAAACTAGGTTATGGTGATCCAACTGCTAAAAAATTAGGTATACCTATTAACTGGGTAGACTATTCAGGTGGATTATCTGAAATTAAAGCTCAAAAAGCAGCAGGTAAAATTACTTGGGACATCATAGATGTTTTCGCTATGGACACTATCAATGGATGTGACGAAGGATTATTTGTAAAATTTAATTTTGACAAAGACTTCCCAGCAGCTCCAGATGGTACTAAAGCTAGCAAAGACTTCTTTACGTCAATGCCTAGTAAATGTGCTGTAGGAAATATTTTATATTCTTGGACATACGCTTACAATGATAAGACAATTGGAAGCAATAAACCAAAAACAATAAAAGATTTCTTTGACACTAAAAAATTTCCTGGAAAAAGAGGTATCTATAAATCAGCAATGCATAATGTAGAAATGGCAGTGGCTGCAGCGGGTACTAAACCAGGTAAAGGTGGAAAAAATATCTACAAAAAACTTTCAAAAGCCAAAGGTCTTGATGCTGCAATCAAAAAAGTTGAAGCTCTATGTAAAGATCCAAATGGCGGATGCGTATTTTGGTCAGCTGGTGCAAAACCACCTGAACTACTTATGCAGGGTGAAGTTGTAATGGCAACAGGCTGGAATGGTAGATTCTTTAACGCAGAAGTTGGAGAAGGCGCACCATTAAAACAAGTATGGGATGCTCAAGGTTTAGATTACCAATACATGGTAGTTGTTAAGGGTGGACCAAACGAGGCTGATGCTATGAAAGCAATTGCGCAAATGACAAGCACAGAAGGTTTAGCTGGATCAGCTAAATATATTGCTTACGCACCTTGGAGAAAATCTTCTCTAAAAGTTATTGAAGCGGGTGAACCATGGTATAAAGATGGTAAAACAAACATGATGTCTCAAATGCCAACTCATCCAAACAATACAAAAAGCTATATCCTTATTGATCCATTATTTTGGGCTGACAACGGTTCAGAAATTGGTGAAAAATGGGAAGCAATGAAGTCTGGTCTATAATTAAGTTTTAAAGACTAAGATGATATATTATATTCAGGGCGGTTATTTAATAACCGCCCTTTTTATTTATGAGCAGTGAAACACAAAAAATTTTAACTACTGACGGTGTACCTCTAGAGGTAAGTCTTAAAAAAGTTGAAAGAAGAAATAAATTTAAAGCATTTCTTCTTGTTGCACCCTTATTATTTTTTTTATTAATAGTTTATATTTCTCCTATTATTGGAATGTTATTCAATAGTGTTGATGACCGTATGGTTACGAACGCTTTGCCCAAAACATTTATTGCTATGGAGAAATGGGATGGAAAAGAACTTCCATCAGAGGAAGTATTCAAAGCTTTTTATTTTGATTTTCAAAAATTAATTGAGGAAGAAAGAGAGGGAAAACTATCAACTCAATTAAATTATGAAAAAAATGGTTTTAAAAGTATTATTAAAAAATTAAGACGAAAATCAAAATCCTTTGAAGAAGGAAATTATAAAGAACAAATCATGGAAGTTCATGAAAGATGGGCAGACGTTGAATACTGGAGAGCAATTAAAAGACGCGCACCTTCCTATTCGTATTCAAAATATTTAAAGGGTGTTGATATGTATCAAAATGAAGATGGAAAGTTCGTTCAAGTTGAAGAGGATCGAAGAATTTATAAAAAATTATGGGTTAGAACTTTAAAAATAGCTTTTTACGTCACTTTATTTTGTTTTTTAATGGCTTATCCAATTGCACATTTATTAGCCACTCTTCCAATGAAATATAGTAATTTATTAATGATTTGTGTTCTGCTTCCCTTTTGGACTTCATTATTAGTCAGGACTGCAAGTTGGATGATTTTACTTCAACAACAGGGAGTAGTTAATGATTTTTTAGTTTGGATAGGTTTAGTAGCTGACGATAAGAGATTAGTTATGATGTATAATGAAACCGGGACTTATATTGCAATGACCCAAATTCTCTTACCATTTATGGTTTTACCGCTGTATAGCGTCATGAAGACAATATCTCCTAGTCTTGTTAGAGCTGGAAAATCTCTTGGCGGAACACCGTTCACTACATTTTGGAAGGTATACTTTCCCCTAACCATCCCAGGTATAGGGGCAGGATCTCTTTTAGTTTTTATTCTTGCGATTGGCTACTACATTACTCCAGAATTAGTAGGAGGTGCGTCAGGAACTCTTATTAGTAATATGATTGCATATCATATGAAGTCTACTTTGGATTGGAGCTTTGCCTCTGCTATGGGACTGATGTTGTTAGCAGGAGTTCTTGCAATTTACTGGGTTTATAACAAATTAGTTGGGATAGATAATATTAAATTAGGATAATCATGGCTTTACCAAAATATACAGAACCACATTATAGAATATGGCATTATGTGTATCTTTTTATTTGTGGTTGTGTTTTTTTCTTTTTGATTGCTCCTTTGTTTGTAATTTTTCCACTGTCGTTTAATGCAGAAGAATTTTTAGTAATAACTGACGGCATGAAGAGACTAGACCCTGATGCTTTCTCTTTAAGATGGTACAAGGATATGGTTTATGGAACTAAAAATCCTTGGGGATTAGCGGCAAAGAATAGTTTCTTTATAGCAATATTTGCAACAATTGGTGCTGTTATTTTAGGAACAGTTGCTGCATTAGGTTTGAGTAGCAGATATATGCCTTATAAAGGAATAATAATGGCAACCTTAATTTCTCCAATGATTGTTCCTTTAATTATTTCAGGAGTAGCAATTTTCTTTTTTATGGCTAAAGCAGGCTTAGCAGCAACCCACACAGGAATAGTGTTAGCTCATATTATATTAGGAACTCCTTTTGTGGTAATTACTGTGACAGCAACTTTATCTGGGTTTGATCATAGCGTTACAAGAGCTGCCGCAAGTTTAGGAAGTAATCCTGTAAATACTTTTATGAAAATAACATTACCTTTAATTTTACCAGGAGTTATATCAGGGGCCTTATTTGCTTTCGTTACTTCTTTTGATGAAGTTGTAATTGTATTATTTTTAGCTGGTTTAGATAACACAACTATTCCAGTTCAAATGTGGACTGGATTAAGAGAACAATTAAGTCCAACTATATTATCTGTTGCTACTTGTTTGATATTACTTTCAACATTAGTTCTAGTTGCCGCGGAACTTTTAAGAAGAAGATCTGAAAGAATAAGAGGAATAAATAGATAATTAATTTATAAGTAACTTAAAGCTATTAATAAAGTCAGGCCGTAACACATAGTCAGATTTATCATTGTTTTTAATTTTCTTCAAAACCTCAATACCATAAAGAACTTTTCCAACAGGAGTATATCTACCATTAAAAGTTGGAGAATCTTGTAGTAAAATAAAAAACTGACTATCTTCAGTATCTTTTTTATCTAATTTAACCATGGCCACAGTACCTTCTTCAAATTTAAATTTTTTATTAAACTCTGATTTAATGAGACCAAATCCAGACTTTCCCGATCCAATGTAGGTATAGTTTATATTGTCTTTTTTACCAAACTCTAAATCTCCTGCTTGAACTAAAACGTCTTTTATAACTCTATGAAAAGCAACATCATCATATTTTCCAGCTTTAATTAACATTTTAAATCTTTTTACCGCAACTGGAGAAATATCTGGGTAAAGTTCTATAATTACATTTCCGCAAGTAACATTTAAAACTGAAATGTTCTCAGGCTTTTCAAAATTAATTTCCTTCGGGTCATAATTTTTTACAAATAAACATTTATTAGGCAGAATTACAAAAATATATAGAATTAATATAATTAATATTAAAATTAAGCCTACAAGAAATTTTTCAGATTTACTTTGTTTGATTAATTCAGACATAAAGATAGAATTAAGTATTATTTACTTTCAATTGTTCTTTGAAGATTGATAAGCATTTTTAAACATTTCTTAAGTTGATCATAGGAAATAAATTCATCTACCGTATGTGCTTGATCAATAGATCCTGGTCCACATATTACAGTACTAATCCCAGAATTTTGAAATAAACCTGCTTCAGTTCCAAAAGACATTGTACCTACTGAATTATCACCAGTTAAATTACAAACAAGATTTACTGCTTCAGAATTTTCCTCTTTATAAAAACCAACAACCTCACCTATTATTTTCTTTTTAATATTTCCTTTAGGGCTATTTTTTTTAAGTTTAGGCAATAATATATTATTTGTAAAATCATCAATACTTTTGGTGACAAAACTTTCATCTTCTTTGTTGACTGGTCTAACTTCCCATTCCAAGGAACATTTGTCTGCAATCACATTTGCACCTATTCCTCCTGAAATCTTTCCTATTTGAAGAGTAGAGTAGGGAGGTGAAAATATTTTTTTTTTCACTGTTCTACTTTTAAGCTTATTTTTTAATTCTAATAATTTGTTACTATATTCAATAGCATATTCGATTGCACTTACACCATTTACAGGATTTGAGGCATGACCAGATACACCAGTGAAATGAGTCACATATTCATTGTAGCCTTTATTTGCTGTAATAGCTTTCATATTTGTTGGTTCACCAATTATGCATGCTGAAAAGTTTAGGTTTCTTTTTTTTAAATCAGTCAGCACTAATGGTGCTCCTAAACATCCAGTTTCTTCATCAAATGTATATGAAAAATGAATTGGTTTTTTTAACTTGTTAGATCCAAACAATGGAGCGACTGCTAAAGTGCAAGCAATAAAGCCTTTCATATCACAAGATCCTCGGCCAAAAATTTTATTGTCATCTTCTCTCGCTTCATAAGGGTTAGAAGTCCATTCATTTGCTGTCGCAGGAACAACATCAGTATGTCCGGATAATACAATTCCCCCATTATTTGAACCATCTCCATTTATTGTAGAGAATAAATTGGCTTGAGTTTTTGACTGATTGAATGTTTTAACTGACACTGCTCCGGATTTTGTTAATAAATTTTCACAATATTCTATTAATTGAATATTTGGCTTTCCAGATATGGTTTGAAATTTAATTAAATCTTTTAAAATTTTTACTGTGTTGTGGAATATTTCACCATCTATATTTATTTCATCTTTCATCTGATTTTAAATTAAAAAATTTGTAAGCAATATCATCTTTGATTTAGCAACATTACTTCTCTTACCTCTTCACCTTTGTATTTAGATAAAGGTCTAATTAATTTATTTGAAGCATGTTGTTCCATGATATGGGCTGACCAGCCAGTAATCCGTGACATTACAAAGATTGGAGTGTAAAAATCTATATCAATGCCCATCATATAATAAGTAGGCCCACAAGGGAAATCTACATTTGGATGAATATTTTTTTTTGATAGCATTTCATTTTCTAAAATTTCGTACATCTTTGGATATTTATCTTTATTCAAAAGTTTTGCGACTTTAAACATATAGTGCTTCATTGTTGGAACTCTAGAGTCTCCCGTTCTATAAACTCTATGCCCAAATCCCATTATCACTTTTTTCTTTGCTAAAGCATTTTCAATCCATGCTTTAGCTTTTTCTGGTTTTCCTATTTCTTTCATCATGTGCATTACTGCTTCATTAGCTCCACCATGCAAGGGACCTTTTAAAGATGCTATCGCACCAGTAATTGCACCATGTAAATCTGATAAACTGCTAGTGATAGTTCTTGCTGTAAAAGTTGAAACGTTGAAACTATGCTCAGCGTATAAAATCAGTGAAATATCGAAAGCTCGTACTATTTCTTTATCGGGTACTTTGTTAAACATCATTTTAAAAAAGTTTTCTGAAAAAGACAATTTTTTACTAGGGGAAATTATTTTTTTTCCTTTTCTAGTTCTAAAATATGCTGCTACTGCTGTTGGAGTCTGAGAAAATATTTTTAAAGCCTTTCTCATATTAGCTTTTGGAGAATTATCCTTTGTATCCTTATCTTCCAAGCCCATTAAACTTACGCAAGTTCTAACGACATCCATAGGATGAGCATTTTTTGGCATTTGTTGAATATTTTTAATTATAGTTTTTGAGAGTTTTCTGTTAGATCTCTCTTCTTTTATAAATTTTTTTAATTGTTTTTTGCTTGGAAGTTCACCATGAAGAACTAAATATGCCACTTCTTCAAAATCACACTTATCACAAAGGTCTTGAACTTTATATCCTCTATAAGTTAGAGCGCTAAGTTCAGGAACTACATGAGATACAGTTGTTTCATCTACAACTATACCTAATAGACCTTTTTTAATTTCTTCACTCATTATTCATGTCCCTCAGTAGAAAAATCAGTTATTTTTTTTCCTGGCGTATTGTATTTCTCATATTCTACTAATTCGTACAACCTTTTTCTAGTTTGCATTTTGTCTATAATGTTGTTCTGATGACCGTCTTTAAATATAGATTTCAGTCCATTCTCTACATTTTGCATTGCAAGTCTTTGAGTAGTCACAGGATAAATGACTAAATTATAACCTAAATTTTCTAACTGACTTTTATCTAAAAGCTTTGATTTTCCAAATTCAGTCATATTGGCTAATAGATATTTATTTGAAACTTTTCTAACTTTTTCAAATTCATTTTCATTTTTCATAGCTTCTGGAAAAATCATATCAGCACCAGCATCTTCATAAGCTTTAATTCTATCTAGAGTTTTATCTATTCCCTCAACAGTATTTGCATCAGTTCTGACAATTATTAAAAAATTACTATCTCTCCTTGAGGAAATAGCATCTTTAATTTTTTTAACCATTTCATCTTTTGATATAAGTTCTTTATTATCTAAGTGACCACATCTTTTTTCGGCAATTTGATCTTCAATATGACAACCTGATAATCCTTTATTTTCAAGAGCAGAAATTGCTTTTTGACAATCTTTGAAACCTGTATCAGCATCTATGATAGTTGGCAGATCAGTAACTCGAGCGATTTGTCCACCTCTATAACTTACTTGATCTAAGGTTGTTAAACCTATGTCTGGCAACCCTAGATCATTAGACATTACACCCCCTGAAATATAAACACCATCGAAACCTATCTCAGCAATTAATTTTGCACACAGCGGATTGTAAGCTCCAGGAAATCTTAATAATTTATTTAATTTTAATTTCTTAACAAAGTCTGATCTTTTTTCAGTAGCATTTTTTTTTGTGAAGTGCATTGTAAAATCTTATATTAGAGGAGATTATAAAAATCAAAGATTATTTAATTAATATAAATATTCCTGTTAAAACTAACAATAACGCAAGTATATATTCTATTATTTTTTTTGTTCTTTCTTTGTTAACAAATGCTCTTAAACCACTTCCAAATAAAGCCCATAAGCTTATTGTAGGAAAGCAAATTATTGCAGCTGTTAAAGTAACAAATATTATTCCAATAAATATATTTTCCTCAGTAGGAAAAAAACCTGAAGCAACGGTTATTGCTATGGACCATGCTTTTGGATTTATAAACTGAAAAAGTGATGCTTCGTAAAATTTTAATGGTCTCCCAGACTCTTTTTTAATAATACTAAAAGAGCCAATCATTTGCCATCCCAAGTAAAGTAAATATGCAAAACACAAAAACTTCATATAAAATTGAATTTGAGGGTAAATTATAAATATTTTAGCAAGCCCAAAACAAGTAAGGCCTATTTGAAATATATGTCCCAATGGAATTCCAATTAGGTGGGGAAGAGTTCTAACGAAACCAAACTTCATCCCAGAGGCTGTTAACATTGCATTATTTGGCCCAGGCGTAAAAAACATTGTAAAATAAAAAGTTGCTAAAGCCGAAAATAATGTAAAATTTATCATAAATACTTTTTAACTATCTTTTCAAAATTTACAAAATCCTTAATTAAAAAATCATGTTTAATTTCTTTAGGGGTTTTACCAGTGTAACCACCCTCAATTAAAATAAAGGGGAGTTTCGCATTCATCGCAGCCAACTCATCTACCTCACTGTCCCCGACCATAATTGTTTTTTTTAAATTACCTTCTAATATTTCAACTACATTTGTTAAATGTCTAGCATCTGGTTTATTAAAATCAAAAGTATCTGATCCAGCTACAAAATCAAAATATTTCATCAAATCTAGTTTGATTAATAAATCATTAGCAAGTCTCTCTTGTTTATTGGTACAAATGGCCATAGTTATTTTTTCTGATTTTGCCCATTTAAGAAAATCAATAAGACCTTTTATTGGTTTACTATTTTTATCAATATTTTTAGAATAATAATCAATAAACTCTTTTGTCATATTTTTTTTCAAATTTTCATCATTTATTTTTTCTTTAAACGATCTTTGCATCATTACCCATGCACCTTTACCAGCAAGTGTTTTGATATCAGCCATTTTTTTTTCTTCATACCCAAATTTTCTCATAACATGGTTATGTGCTGCCATTAAATCTGGAGCCGTATTAATAATTGTCCCATCTAAATCAAATAAAATTGTTAAATTTTGAGTCATTTTTAAAGTATTAAAAAGAAATATTTTGTGACTTATTTCTAAAGTAGTAATAATGTAAAGAGAATTTTTTATGAATACAAATATTAAATTAAAAAAAGCAAACGCTTACAGAATTAAACAAGAAATACTTAGAAATAAAGCTCTTTCAAAAGGAGTAAACTTGATAGCGCCGGAAACTATTTTTTTGTCTAATGATACAGTTTTTGGAAAAAACGTAACTATAGAACCATATGTGGTAATTGGTTCGAAAGTGAAAATTGGAAATAATTCTTGTATAAAATCTTTTTCTCATATTGAGGGAACTAGGATAGATAAAAATGTAATCATTGGTCCTTACGCTCGGTTAAGAAATGGAACAATTTTAAAATCTAATACAAAAATTGGAAATTTTGTAGAAACAAAAAAAACTAAAATCAATTCTAATTCAAAAGTAAATCACCTTTCTTACATAGGCGACACTCATATTGGAAAAAATTCAAATATAGGTGCTGGTACAATTACTTGTAATTATGATGGAGTAAAGAAACATAAAACCAAAATATCCGACAATGTTTTTGTAGGATCAAACTCATCTTTAGTTGCCCCAGTTAAATTGGAAAAAAATTCTTTGATAGGTGCTGGATCGGTAATTACAAAAAATGTTAAGAAAAATTCACTTGGAATTACTCGATCATCACAAATTGAAGTGAAAAATTACAAAAGAAAGAAGAAATAAAACATGTGTGGAATTATAGGTATAGCTAGCAATAAACCAGTTTCAATAAATATTATAAACTCTCTAAAGAAGCTTGAGTATAGAGGCTACGACTCAGCAGGATTAGCTACTTTAAACAATAATATCATTGATGAAAAAAAATGCACTGGAAGAGTGGAGGAATTAGAAAAAATTTTATTTAATAATCCATCAGAAGGAAATTTAGGAATAGGACATGTAAGATGGGCAACTCATGGTGTGCCTAATAAAGTTAATGCTCATCCACATTCAACAGAAATTGTTTCCGTAGTTCATAATGGCATCATAGAAAATTCTGATGAATTAAAAAAAAAACTAGAGTCAAAAAAATTAAAATTTAAGTCTCAAACCGATACAGAGGTAATTACTTTATTAATTACAGAGTTTCTTAAAAATAATAATCCTTTAGAATCTGTTTTCAAAACTTTAAAAGAATTAAAAGGTAGTTTTGCTCTTGGTATCATCTTCAAAAATGATAAGAATATTATCATCGGGGCTCGTAGAGGAAGTCCTTTAGCAGTTGGCTATTCACAGAGTGAAAATTATTTAGGATCAGACTCTTACGCACTTAAATCAATGACAAATAAAATTTCATATTTAGATGATGGAGATTTGTGTATTATTACTAAAGATGATGTAGAATTTTACGATGAGAACAAAAAAAAGATCAATAAAAAGATTTACAATTTATCCGACGATAAAAATACTAGCGATAAAGGTGATTATAAAAATTTTATGTCTAAAGAAATTTTTGAACAACCAATTACAGCCAAAAACTGTATTAACGAATATATAGATAGTTTAAAGAAAGATATAAATATTTATAATTTTCCAATTCAACCAAATAAAATAAATAAGATTGTACTAATAGGTTGCGGTACAGCATACCACTCATGTTTAGTCGCAAAATATTGGTTCGAAGAATTGACTACTATTGATGTAGAAATTGATATCGCCTCTGAATTTAGATACAGAAAATTAAGATTTAATTCTCAAAATTTATATATTTTTGTCTCACAATCTGGAGAAACAGCTGACACAGCAGCTGCTTTAGATTTATGTAAAAGAAATAAAGTTAAAACTTGTTCAATAGTTAACGCAGTTGAGAGCACTATTGCAAGAAACTCAGACTGGGTTCTCCCAATACATGCTGGTCCTGAAATTGGAGTTGCATCAACAAAAGCTTTTTTAGGTCAAATGATAGTTTTATATATACTATGTCTTAAATTAGCTAAAAGCAGAGAAGATATTGATAGTAAAGATTATAAAATATTTTTACAACAACTCCAATCACTTCCCAGCGCGATTAAGAAAACTTTAAATATCGAGAGTTCTGTTCAATCAATGGCAAAAGAATTTATAAACGCAAAAGGCTCAATGTTTTTGGGTAGAGGTTATTCATTTCCAATTGCTTTAGAGGGTGCTCTAAAATTAAAAGAATTATCTTATTTACACGCAGAAGGTTATCCAGCTGGAGAAATGAAACACGGTCCACTAGCTTTAATAGAAGAGGGTTTGCCTGTAATAGTTATAGCTCCTAAAGATAAGTACTTTGAAAAAACACTTTCTAATATGCAAGAAGTTATTGCAAGAGGGGGAAAAATTTTATTTATAACAGACAATAAAAAGGAATTAATTAATGAAAATATAAGATTTGGAGTAAGAGTTCCTTTGTTAAATAGTTTACTTTCACCAATTTTGCTAACTATACCAATTCAATTATTAGCTTATCATGTCGCGTTATTGAAAGGATGTGATATTGACAAACCAAGAAACTTAGCAAAATCAGTAACTGTAGAGTGATTTTAATTTTAAGTCTTTAAAAAGCTCTTTTTATAATCTATAAATATTCAAGGTTGAACATGAAAAAATGGAATTTAAACAGTTGGACAAAATATCCTGCAAAGCATTTACCTATTTATCAAGATAAGAAAGAACTTGAATTAGTATTAAGTAAGGTAAAAAAATATCCACCACTTGTTTTTGCAGGTGAAACAAGATCATTAAAAAAATCTTTAGCTGATGTAGTTAGTGGAAAAGCTTTTTTACTACAAGGTGGTGATTGCGCAGAGAGTTTTGCTGAGTTTCATCCAGACAATATAAGAGACACTTTTAAAGTTCTATTGCAAATGTCTTTAGTTATGACTGCCTCTGCTTCAGTACCAGTTGTTAAAATTGGAAGAATTGCTGGACAGTTTTCTAAACCAAGAAGTGCACCAACAGAAAAAAAAGATGGAAAAGAACTTCCTAGTTATTTGGGTGATAACATTAACGGAATGGAATTTTCAGAAAAAGCTAGGATACCTGATGCTAAAAGATTATTTAGAGCTTATTCACAATCTGCATCTACTTTAAATTTATTAAGAGCATTTTCTCAAGGTGGATTTGCAGACTTAAGACAAGTTCACTTGTGGAACTTAGGTTTTATTAAAGACAAAACCAAGGGCAAATACAAAGAAATCGAAGATAAAATTAGTGATGCGCTTGCTTTTATGGAAGCTTGCGGAATAAACTCTGATAATAACAGAAGACTTAGAACTGTAAATTTTTATACATCTCATGAAGCTTTATTGCTTCCATTTGAAGAAGCAATGACGAGAGTAGACTCCACCACTGGTGAGTTTCACGATACGTCTGCACATTTTGTTTGGATAGGTGACAGAACTAGACAAATAGATGGAGCTCATGTGGAATTTTGTAGAGGAATTAAAAATCCTTTAGGCTTAAAATGTGGACCAACTTTAAAACCTGATGAGTTAATTAAATTGTGCAACATTTTGAATCCAGAAAATGAACCAGGAAGAATGACATTAATTTCGAGATTCGGTTTTGATAATGTTGAGAAATATCTTCCCAAGTTAATTAAAGCTATTAAAAAAGAAGGTTTAAATGTTATTTGGTCATGTGATCCTATGCATGGAAATACAATTAAAGCTGCTACCGGTTTTAAGACAAGACCCTTTGACAATGTAATAAAAGAAGTTAAAAACTTTTTTGCAGTTCATCAAGCAGAAAATACTTATGCCGGAGGTCTTCATGTGGAGATGACTGGCCAAGATGTGACAGAATGCACAGGAGGAGCTCAAAAAATTTCTGAGAATGACCTATCCAATAGGTATAGAACTCATTGTGACCCTAGATTGAATGCCGATCAGGCTTTAGAATTAGCCTTTTTAATTTCTGAAGAAATTAAGAAAAATTCAAAATATTCAAAAAAAATTATTCAAGCCGCGTCTTAATAATTATTGTAATTATTAAGACCAAACCTTAAAAAGAGAGGTAAGGTATTAATTATGGAAGTAAAAAAAAGAGCTAAAATTATCACTGACTGGATTAATAGCTATTGCGATTCGGTGTCCTATAAACCTGAGGCATTAGTTGTTGGAATTTCAGGAGGAATAGATTCTTCTGTTGTTAGTACTTTATGTGCAAACACTGGACGTAAAACAATTGTGTTAACAATGCCAATCAAGCAAATTAAGTCCCAACATGACTTAAGCCTGTCTCACGCTCAATGGTTAAAACAAAAATATAAAAATGTGGAACACCATTTGTTAGAGATGGATAGAATTTTCAATTCGTTTTCTCAAGTTTTAAATAAATTTGATAACGAACATGGATATGCAAATTCCAGAGCGAGATTAAGAATGGCAACTTTATATCAAGTAGCTGCAGCTAATAAGGGTATAGTTGTAGGCACAGGGAATAAAGTTGAGGATTTTGGTGTTGGTTTTTATACTAAATATGGTGATGGAGGAGTTGATATTTCCCCTATAGCTGATTGTACTAAGTCACAAGTTTGGGAACTAGGAAAACATCTTGGAGTGTCTGATGAAATAATAAACACTCCACCAACTGATGGCTTATGGGACGATGGAAGAAATGATGTTCAACAACTTGGGATGAGCTATGAAGATCTTGAAAAAGCTATGGAAAATAAAAATGATCCAAACTATAAAAAATATTTAGATATAAGAGAAAAAAATTTACACAAAATGAACCCTATACCAGTTTGCAAATTTAATGAGTAATCTTCAATTAACCAATTCATTATCAAAAAAAAAAGAAATTTTTAAACCAATTAATTCGAAAAAGATTTCTATGTATGCTTGTGGACCTACGGTTTACGACAACCCACATGTTGGTAATGCAAGAAGTCTAGTAGTGTTTGATTTATTATTCAGAATATTAAAAGTTATTTATGGATCAAATGTTAGTTATGTTAGAAACATAACTGATGTAGATGATAAAATAATTGAAGCATCAAAAAAATATAAAAAAGATTTTAAAAAAATAACTAATGATATTACGAAAGTATTTCACGAAAATTGTAAAAGCCTTAACTGTTTAAAACCTACTGTTGAACCAAAAGCTACGGATCACATCAAAGAAATGATTGAAATGTCACTTTCATTAATTTCAAAAGGATTTGCATATGAAAATAAAGGACATGTTTATTTTGCTGTAAATAAATTTAAAGAATATGGAAAATTATCTAATAAAAATTTAGATGAGTTAAAAGCAGGAAATAGAATAGAAGTTTCAGATTTAAAAAAAAATCCTATAGATTTTGTTTTATGGAAACCCTCAAAAGATCAAGATCCAGGTTGGGAGTCCCCTTGGGGTAGAGGTAGACCTGGCTGGCACCTTGAATGTTCAGTAATGAGTGAAAAATATTTAGGTAAAAATTTTGATATCCATGGCGGAGGTTTAGATTTAATTTTTCCCCACCACGAAAACGAAATCGCTCAATCTTGCTCAAATAATAACACTAAAAATTTTGCTAATTATTGGGTTCATAATGGTTTTGTTACAATAAATAAAGAAAAGATGTCAAAATCATTAGGAAATATAATTACAATATCAGATGCTATAAAAAAATATTCTGGACAAGTTGTTAGATTAGCTCTTTTAAGCGCTCATTACAGTCAACCATTAGATTGGAACGATCATCTGTTAAATAATCAAAAGGGAGTGTTGGATAAATGGTATAATCTTTATTCAGAAGAAACAGGAAAAGTCAAAAAGGTAGATGAAGCTCTATTAGATGATCTCAATACACCTGGTTTTATAGCTAAGATCCATGAGTTATATAATGAGGCTAAGAAAGGAAATGATGAAAAAAAAATGATATTTAATCAATCTTGTAGACTTTTAGGATTATTTAATATCAGCAAAAATGAGTGGGAAAGTCTGAAAAAAAGAAATATTAGTATATCTGAAAACTATATATTAGAAAAAATAGAGGAAAGAAATAAAGCCAAGAAGAGTGGTAAATTTTCTCTTGCAGATAAGATAAGAGAGGAACTGTCCTCAAAAGGAATTTTAATTGAAGATCAAAAAGGAAAAACCGTTTGGAAAATAAAATGAAAAAAGAAAAAATATACATTTTTGATACAACTTTGCGAGATGGAGCTCAAACTGAAGGTGTAGATTTTTCAATAGAAGATAAAAATAAGTTAGCAAAAGTTTTATCGGATATAGGTGTAGATTATGTAGAAGGTGGTTGGCCAGGAGCTAATCCTGTAGACACTAAATTTTTTTCTAGTCCTCCAAAAATGCCAAATACTTTATTTACTGCTTTTGGAATGACAAAAAAAACTGGGAGAAGTGCTGATAATGATCCTGGATTATCCTCATTAATAAACGCGAACACCCCGGCAGTATGCGTTGTAGGAAAATCATGGGATTTTCATGTAAAAGTTGCTTTAGGAATTAAAAACGAAGAAAATTTAGAAAATATTCGAGAGACTGCTAAACATTTTTTGAAAAATAAAAAAGAATTTCTATTTGATGCTGAGCATTTTTTTGATGGGTATAAAGCTAATCCAGATTATGCCATTAATTGCCTTAAAGAGGCATATGATAATGGAGCTAGATGGGTTGTTTTATGTGATACTAATGGGGGAACATTACCACATGAGATTAGAGAGATAGTATCAAAGGTCACCAAAGTAGTTCCAGGAAACAATCTTGGAATTCATGCTCATAACGACACAGAAAATGCCGTTGCAAATTCTTTGGCAGCAGTAGAGTCTGGCGCTAGGCAAATACAGGGGACAATAAATGGACTAGGAGAAAGATGTGGAAATGCAAATTTAATGTCAATAATTCCAACTTTATGCCTAAAAAAATCATTTAGCGATAAATATGAAATTAATATTAAAAAAGAAAAACTTTCATCTTTAACCGAATGTTCAAGACTTCTTGATGAAATTTTAAACAGAAAACCAAACAAGCACATGGCTTATGTTGGAGCATCTGCTTTTTCTCACAAAGGTGGACTGCATGTTTCAGCAGTAAAAAAAGATCCAAAAACATACGAGCATGTTGACCCTAAAATGATAGGAAATCACAGAAATATTATTGTTTCAAATCAGTCAGGTAGATCAAATATATTATCTAGACTGGAAAAATACGGAATAAAAATTGACTCTCAAGACTCTAAAGTTCAAAGAATTTTAGATGAAGTTAAAGACAGAGAATTTAGTGGCTACTCCTATGATGGTGCAGATGCGTCCTTTGAGCTATTAGCAAATAGACTTTTAGGCAAAATACCTGAATATCTTAAAGTTAAAAGCTATAACGTTAATGTTTCTAAATCAGATAAAATATTAACAAAAGCAAATGTAGTTTTTCTGATTGATGGAAAAGAAATTAGTTGCGATGGAGAAGGTAACGGTCCAGTGAATGCATTAGACAATGCTATAAGATCAAATTTTAAAAAAGTTGAAAAATATTATAATTTTTTCTCTGATTTGAAGTTGCTTGATTATAAGGTAAGAATTTTAAATACAGGGACAGAAGCAACTACTCGAGTATTAATTGAAAGTACCGATAAAACAGGTAAAAGCTGGTTTACTGTTGGTGTCTCACCTAACATAATAGAAGCTTCTTTCAAGGCATTAATCGATAGTTTAGACTATAAATTATACAAAGAAAAAGCCCCAGCCAATTTGAATGAAAAGTAATTTTGGTTTCATATTGATTAAACCACAATTAAGTGAAAATATTGGTGCATGCGCTCGTTCTATAAAAAACTTTGATTTTACTAATTTAATTATAGTTTCACCAAAAAATTCAGTTCTAAATCCAAAAGTGAAAGCAACTGCAGTTGGTGCATACGATATAATAAAAAAAGCAAAAATTTATGATACAGTTGAGAGAGCAATTGAAAAATTTAATATCATTGTATCATTAAGCGCTCGTAAAAGAGATGTTAATAAAAGGCATATTTCAATGAATAGTTTAGATAGAGTAATTAGATCTAATAAAAATAAAAAGATAGGTTTTATGTTTGGACCAGAAGCCTCAGGTTTATCCAATAAAGATTTGTCATTCTCTAATTATATTTTACAAATTCCAACCTCAAAAAATTTTAAATCTCTCAATTTATCTCATTCATTAACACTGATATGCTATGAAATTTTCAAAATTTTGAACTATAGTAAGTTTAAAAAAAACACTAAAAGTATTAAGACCTCTACCAAAGGTCAAATTTCTGCATTGTTAACTCATCTTATAAATCTGCTTGAAAATAAAGAATTTTTTATGCCATCAGAAAAGAAACAATCTATGTTACTAAATATCCATAATTTAATTTACAGATTAGAGCCAAGTGATAAAGAATTGAGGATTTTTGCGAGTATTATTAGCGCTTTAAGTGAAAAAAAATATTAACCATAATTGACAATTACCTAATAAATCTTGTAAACACAGAACATTAAATATGACAAAAAGATTAAAATCTAAACACAAAGTCGATAGAAGATTAAAAGTCAATCTTTGGGGTAGGCCAAAAAGTCCGTTTAATTCTAGAGCTTATCCTCCAGGACAACACGGTCAAAATAAAAAAGGCAAACCAACTGATTATGGTACTCAATTACAAGCTAAACAAAAACTTAAAGCATATTACGGTAACATTAATGAAAGACAATTTCGAAATATATACAGAAAAGCTCTTGCTAAAAAAGGTGACACAACTGAAAATTTAATTGCTTTACTTGAAAGTAGACTTGATACAGTTATTTATAGAGCTAAATTTGCAACAACAGTATTTTCTGCGAGACAAATGATAAATCATGGCCATATTAGAGTTAATAAAAAAAGAGTGAACATTTCTAGTTATTCAGTGAAAGATACTGATTTAATTGAGATCAGAGATAAATCAAAAAAATTAACAGTTATAGAAGGTTCTTTACAAAGCAAGGAAAGAGATGTGCCCGAGTACATTCAACTAGATGATAAAAATAAAACAGCTAAACTTGTAAGAAAACCAAAATTTTCTGAAGTTCCATATCCGGTAATAATGGAACCTAGCCTCGTAATTGAATATTATTCTCGATAATTGAATTTCTTTAGCCTATTTAAGAGAAAGATTTTATATAAATTCAAAAAAAAAATAAATATAGACAACGACGCAATCAATTCAAATAACTTAGACGAACTATTTCATTATTATGGAAGTGATAAAGCAGATATATTTAAAGCCACAAAAGAAAAAGGGCATGGGTTTTCAAAATTTTATTCAAATAAGTTAAACTTTTTAAGAAATAAAGATATAAATATACTAGAAATTGGCTCTTATTCTGGTGCTTCAGCCGCTGCATTCAAAAAATATTTTAAAAATTCGAAAATTTATTGTTTTGACATAAACATTTCAAATTTTAAATACTCCTCCAAAGACTTGAATGTGTTTGGTTTAGATATTAATGACAAAAAAAAAATTGATAAAACTTTGAAAGAAATAAGTACTACACAAGAATATTTTGACTTAATAATTGACGATGGATCACACAATCTAAGTGATATATTGTTTGGTCTTAAGTATTTATTCAAACACCTGAAGAAAAAGGGAATTTATATAATAGAGGACTTCAAACATCCTAATTATTATGACTATAACAAGAATATAAATCATATTTTAGTAGATCAGTTATTAGATAATTTAAAAAATAAAAATTTTTTTGAGTCAAATTTATTTAACAAAACTGAGCAAAATTATTTTTTTGAAAAAATAAAAAAAATTGAGATTTTTAAAGGAAGTTTAAAAGACTCAGATATTTCTTTTATAGAGAAGAATTAAATTAGATTTTTTTTCTCCAGTAATGATTTTAATTCACCTTTTTCGAACATTTCTTTTATTATATCACATCCACCAATAAATTCGTTCTTAATATATAACTGGGGAATTGTTGGCCAATCACTGTAATCTTTAATACCTTGCCTTAAAGCTTCATCCTCTAAAACGTTAATATCTTTAAAATCTACCTTTAAATGTTTAAGAACATTAGCAACAACATTTGAAAATCCGCATTGAGGGGCATTTGCAGTGCCTTTCATAAATAGACAAACATCATTACTCTCTATGATTTTTTTAATTTTTTCTTTAATATCCATTATTTACTTTCTGTAGTAATTGATAAAGCATGAAGCTCATTTCCCATTTTACCTTTTAAGGATTTATATACTAACTTATGCTGATCAATTTTATTTAGTCCGCTAAACATTTTTGATTTTATTATTGCAGAATAATGGTTGTTATCCCCCATTAAGTCTTTAATTTCAATAGATGCATCAGGTATTGATGATGTTATTAATTTTTTAATTTCGTCTATTGGTAATGCCATTAATAATTATTATACCACTGATTATTGATTTTATGTAGTTTTTTAATATCAATCTTAAATTCGTCTTCAACCTCAAAAAAATCTTTTTGTGTTAAACCAATCTGCTCGTAAAATATATTGTTATTTTTAAGTATTTCCTCAACTTTTTTTAATTTTTCTTTATCAATTTCAAGGATATATCTTCCTTGATCTTCTCCAAACAGATATTTTATCAATTTAGTTAATTTTTTTGGTTTATAAATTTTTAAACCAAAGTTTGACCCAATCGACATTTCTGCTAATGCGACAATTAATCCACCGCTAGAAATATCATGAACAGAGTTTACTAAATCTTTTTTAATAATTTCTAGTACAGCCTCTCCATTGTTCTTTTCATTTTTTAAGTTTACTTCTGGTGGTTGCCCATCAGTAATTGAGTACACTTCCTCAAGAAAAGCACTTTGTTCCAAATGTCCGAATGTTTTGCCTATGATGATTACAATGCTATTATCCTTTTTTAATTTATGGTTCATAGGTTTTTTTAAATTAGAAATTATACCAACTCCACCAATTACAGGTGTTGGTGATATATTTTTTTTATTTGTGCCATTATAAAAAGATACATTTCCGGAAACTACAGGATAGTTTAAAAACTCACATGACTCTTTTATTCCTAATAAACATTCAGCAAATTCACCCATTATATTCGGTTCCTCGGGGTTTCCAAAATTTAAACAATTCGTTATCGCTATTGGCTTTGCTCCTACCGAAATTAGATTCCTCCAATTTTCACAAACAATTTGCTTACCACCAGTTAATGGATGTGCTTTGCAGTAATTTGCTGAGGAGTCAACTGACACAGCTATTGCTTTTTCTTTTCCATGAATTCTAATTATTGCGGCATCAGATCCAGATTTTTGTGCAGTATTACACATAACCATTTGATCGAATTGATCAGTAATCCAGCTTTTATTTGAATAATTTGCTGAGGATAAAATTTTAATTAAGGCATCTTCAATTTTTATTTTTTTTAAACCACCCAAATCAACTTTATCTTTAGGCAATTTTTTTTTATCCCATTTTCTATTATACAATGGAGCGCTTGTTGCTAAAGCACTAATTGGTATTTCTCCCTCAATAAGATTATTGTATTTAAGAACTAATTTTTTTGTGTTTGTGGTCTTTCCTATAACAACAAAATCGAGATCCCATTTCTCAAATATTTTTCTTGCAGCTTTTTCTTTTCCATCTTCTAATATGATGAGCATTCTCTCCTGGCTTTCGGAAAGCATCATCTCGTATGGTGTCATATTTTTTTCTCTGCATGGGACTTTTTCCAAATGTAATTCGATACCTAAATCACCCTTAGAGGCCATTTCGACGCTTGATGAGGTAAGTCCTGCTGCACCCATGTCTTGAATAGAAATTATTGACTTATCTTTCATTAGTTCTAAACAGGCTTCCATCAATAATTTTTCTGTAAAAGGATCTCCAACTTGGACTGTAGGTTTTTTATCTTCCGAATTTTCATCAAATTCTGCTGAAGCCATTGAAGCTCCATGAATTCCATCTCTTCCAGTTTTAGACCCAACGTAGACAACTGATTTATTTAAGCCTTTGGCTTTTGAATAAAATATCTTGTCTTTTTTTGCATGACCAACAGCCATAGCATTTACTAAAATGTTTTCGTTATAAGTCTTATTGAATTTCGTTTCACCAGCTACTGTTGGTATACCTATTGAATTACCATACCCTCCTATTCCTGAAACTACCCCATTAAGTAAACTTTTTGTTTTGTGATAATCAGGGGATCCAAAATGTATAGAGTTCAAAAGTGCTATTGGTCTAGCACCCATAGTAAAAACATCTCTTAGTATTCCTCCTACACCTGTTGCTGCACCCTGATAAGGCTCTAAGTAAGAGGGGTGATTATGACTCTCAATTTTAAAAATTATTGCATCATCATCACCAATATCTATTACTCCAGCATTTTCACCTGGACCTTGAATAACGTTTTCTCCTTTGGTTGGTAAATTTTTAAGATGAACTTTAGAAGATTTATAGGAGCAATGCTCATTCCACATTGCTGAAAAAATTCCTAATTCAAGCAGGTTAGGCTCTCTATCTAATAATTTTTTTATTGAAGAAAATTCTTCGCGTTTCAATCCATGTTTTTCTACAAGCTGATTTGTAATTTTCATTTTAATTAAATAAGCCTGAAAATAAATTTACCCCATCTTCGTTAGCAATCATTTTATCTACCATACGTTCAGGATGTGGCATCATACCTAAAATATTTTTTTTTGAATTATAAATACCAGCTATATTTTCTATAGATCCATTAGGATTATTTTCATCACTAATTTTTCCTTTAGAATCACAATATTTAAAAGCGATTAAATTTTCCTCATTAAGCCTTTTTAAGTGTTCAGGGCTAGTAAAATAATTTCCTTCGTTATGAGCTATATTAATTTTTAAAACTTGATCTTTTTTATACTTTTTTGAAAATTTTGTCTGGTTGTTGATAACTTTTATATTTACATCTTTATTTATAAATTTAAGATTTTTATTTCTCAATAAAGCACCTTTAAGTAAGCCTGTTTCTGTTAATATTTGAAAGCCATTACAAATCCCAAGAACTAAACAACCATTGTTAGCTGCTTTAATTACCTCGCTTATTATTAAAGACTTTCCAGCAACAGCACCTGATCTTAAGTAATCTCCATAGGAAAAACCTCCAGGTATAATTATTAAATCAGATTTAGGTAAGGTTGTTTCTTTATGCCAAACCATCTTATTCTTAAATTGCATTTTTTCTAATGCAACTGCTACATCTCTATCACAATTGGAGCCTGGAAATACAATAACTGATGAATTCATTGAATCTTACTAACTTTGTAATCTTCTATGACAAGATTTGCTAGTAGTTTTTTACACATATCATCAATTTTTTTTTCTGCGTTATCAAAATCATCGTCATCTATTTCAATTTCAAAATATTTTCCTTGTCTAACACTTTTTACATTTTCCATTCCAATATTTTTAAGTGTATTCCCCACAACTTTCCCTTGTGGATCTAAAACATCTTTTTTAAGAGTAACTATAACTGAGAATTTCAATTTATTTTTTTTTAAATTTTATAGGAATGGTTTTACCAAAATTTACTTCGCTTACATTAGTTTCTTCAGGCATAATGCCCAATCTTCTAGCCACCTCTTGGTAAGCTTGAATTACATTACCTAAATCTTTTCTAAATCGATCTTTATCAAGTTTTTTTTCAGTTTTAATATCCCATAATCTGCAGGTATCAGGACTTATTTCATCTACCAAAATTATTTCTTTTTTTTTCAAATCATTATTCCAAGACTTTCCATATTCAATCTTAAAATCAATTAACTTGATTCCTATACCTCTGAATATTCCTGTTAGTAAGTCATTAATTCTTAATGTCATAGTGTCAATTAATTTTATCTCTTTTTCAGTAGCCCAACCGAATGAATAGATATGTTCTTTTGAAATTAAAGGATCCTCTAGTTCATCCTTCTTGTAGCAATATTCTAATAAAGGTTTTTCTAAAACTGTTCCCTCAGGGATATTCAATCTTTTCGTAAGAGACCCCGTAGCTATATTTCTTACAATAAATTCAATAGGATAAATTTCTGCTTTTCTAATCAGCTGCTCTCGCATGTTTAATCTTTTAATTAAATGATTTTTTATTCCACATTGACTAAGATTTGTAAGAATATATTCTGATATTCTGTTATTCAAAACTCCTTTACCTTCTACCTTTGCTTTTTTAAGATTATTAAAGGCAGTAGCATCATCCTTAAAATGTTGAATAACTAAATCTTTATCCTTCGTTTCATAGATAATCTTCGCTTTACCTTCGTATAATTTGTTTCCTTTATTCATAATAAGTTTATTTTTTTAAGGATCTTCTGAAAATTATATTAATTTTTTTAGTATGATAACCGAAATTAAATAATTTTTTAAGTTTATTAACAGGTATTTTATTGGTAATTTTTTTGTCGTTGATTATATTGCTAAAAAAAGAGGAATTTTCATTCCATGATTTCATTGCACTACTTTGAACTATCTTATAAGCATCTTCTCTAGTAAACCCGACATTTGTAAGTTCTAGCAAAACCCTCTGAGAAAAAAATATTCCTTTAGTAAGATTAAGATTTTTTTTCATTTGGTCTGGGTAAATATTAAGATTTTTTACCACATTAGATAATCTGACTAAAGCAAAGTCTAGTGCTATAGTTGTATCTGGACCAATATTTCTTTCTACAGCTGAATGTGAAATATCTCTCTCATGCCATAGAGCAACATTTTCAAGAGATGGTATTACACTTGATCTTATTAATCTTGCTAAACCTGTTAAGTTCTCACTCAAAATTGGATTTTTTTTATGAGGCATAGCTGATGATCCTTTTTGTTTTTTTCCAAAAAACTCCTCAACTTCTAAAACTTCAGTTCTTTGTAAGTGTCTAATTTCTACAGCAAATCTCTCAATTGAACTTGCAATAATTCCTAGTGTGGAAAAAAATTGTGCATGTCTGTCTCTAGGAATTACTTGTGTAGATATGGGTTCAACATCAAGTTTAAGTTTTTTAGCTACATAATTTTCAATTCTTGGATCTATATTAGCAAAAGTTCCCACTGCACCGGAAATCGCACAAGTTGAAATTTCTTTGATAGAGCTTTCTAATCTTTTTTTATTTCTTAAAAATTCTTGATAAAAAGTTAACATCTTCAGGCCAAATGTAATAGGCTCTGCATGAATACCGTGGCTTCTACCTATACATAAAGTAAATTTATGTTTCATTGCTTGACGTTTTATTGATTTTAATAATTCATCGATATCTTTTAATAAAATTTTACCTGATTGACGAAGCTGTATATTAAAGCAAGTATCTAAAACATCAGATGAAGTCATTCCTTTGTGTAAGTATCTTGCTTCTTTACCAGCTTTTTCTGTAATCGAAGTCAAAAAAGCAATTACATCATGTTTAACTTTATCCTCAATTTGTAAAATTCTTTTGACATTTATCTTTGCTTTAGATTTAACTTTTTTTACAACTCCTTTAGGGATAATTTTTAGCTTTTCCATTGACTCAGCTGCTGCTAATTCAATATCCAACCAGATCGAATATTTATTATAGTCTTCCCAAATATCTTTAATTTCTTTTCTAGAATATCTTTCAATCATTTGAATTTATTTCTTCATTTATTTAATAATGTAAAAATTTCACAACCTTCTTTTGTTACACCTATTGTATGTTCAAATTGTGCAGATAAAGATTTATCTTTTGTAACAGCGGTCCATCCATCGTTTAGAATTTTTGTCTCGTAATTACCTATATTTATCATAGGTTCTATTGTAAAAATCATTCCAGCTTTAATTTTCTCACCAGATCCTTTTTTTCCATAGTGTAAGATATTTGGTTCTTTGTGAAAAGATTGACCAATCCCATGACCACAAAAATCTTGAACTACAGAAAAACCTTCAGCTTCTACGCACTCTTGAATAGTTGCCCCTATATCTCCTAGATGAACATCATCTTTAATGACTTCAATTGCTTTCATCATTGACTTGTAAGTTGTTTCTACTAACTTTTTTGCTTTCACAGAAATATTTCCTATTTCAAAAGTTCTACTGGTATCTCCATGCCATCCATCTTTTAATGCAGTAACATCAACGTTTACAATATCACCTTCTTTTAAAACTTTATCAGATGGAATACCATGACACACTACGTGGTTAGCAGATGTACAACTTGATTTTGGAAAACCCCTATAAAAAAGTGGAGCCGAATATGCTCCATGATCATTAATATATTCATAACAAATTTTATCTATTTCATCAGTGCAAATTCCTGGTTTAATAATTTTTGAAACTTCATCTAGAGCTCCTGCAGCAATTACTCCCGCTTTTCTAGTTTTTTCAAATGACTCTTTATATTCAACACTCATTAAATTTTGAAATTTATTTTTCTATTTAATTTTATTCCTTTTGATGAAAATTTACAATCATAGCAAAGAATATTTAGTTTTTTTTTAGCAGCTTTTACTAATAATTGATAATATTTTGGATCAATATCTTTAGCTATTTCAAAAAAATTACAATCGTCTCTTTGAATTAAAAAAAGAAGATAAACTTTATATCCACTCTCAGCAGCATTTATTAACTCATTTATATGTTTTAATCCCCTTGAAGTGACAGCATCTGGAAACTCAGCTTTACCTTTTTCTCTACAAAGTGTTACGTTTTTTACCTCAATAAAAGATTTTTGTCTTTTTTCAAAAATTAAAAAATCAAACCTAGTTTGTATACCAAACTTCACTTCACATTTAATATTTTCAATATTCTTGAATTCTCGAATTGATTTGTTTTTTAAAGCCTCAAAAACAATTTTATTAGATAAATGAGTATTAATACCAACTTTTGATTTTCTATCTTCAATTACTTGTAAAGTATATTTTAACTTTCTTTTTGGGTCATCAGATTTGCTAACCCATACTTTATTTCCAGTTTTGAGAAGCCCCATCATAGACCCGGTGTTAGGGCAATGAGCAGTAATCACGTTTTTTTTTATTTTAATGTCTACAAAAAATCGCTTATATCTTTTAAGGAATTCTCCTGATATTAATGTTTTTTTAAAGTTCATGTATAATTGTTTATCTATGAAGAAAAAATTTAAAAAAGTAAATGCAGCAATTTTAATTATTGGTAATGAAATTTTATCAGGAAGAACTCAGGATAAAAATATCGCATTCATAAGCAATTGGCTAAATACTAAATGTGGGATATCTGTATCCGAGGTAAGAATTATACCTGACGTTGAAAATAGGATTGTTGAAAATGTTAAAACTTTATCAAAGAAATTTAAATATGTATTCACCACAGGGGGTATTGGCCCAACGCATGATGACATTACGGCAAAATCTATATCAAAAGCATTCAAGTTAAAATACCGTTTCCATAAAGAGGCTTATAAAATTTTAGAGAATTATTATGGCAAAGAAAAATTTAATGACGGAAGAAAAAAAATGGCAAAAATGCCGTCTGACGCAAAATTAATTTATAATCCTTCAAGTGCAGCTCCAGGCTTTATGACAAAAAATGTTTTATCACTTCCTGGCGTTCCGTTAATTTTAAATTCAATGATTGAAAATTGTAAACCATATTTAACAAAAGGATCAAAAACTCATAGCAATACAATTAATTTATTTACTGTAGAAAGTAATATTTCAAAAGAATTAGGGCTAGTCCAAAAAAAATTTAGAAAAAATGTGGATATTGGCAGTTATCCTTTTTTTAGATTGGGTAGAGTAGGTGTTTCTATCGTTTCAAGATCAACTTCAACAAATCAATTATCAAAGGTAAAAAAAGATTTACTTAAAATCATTAAATCTAAAAAAATTAAGTTACTTAAATTATAACTATTGAAATAAAAAATAAACAAATATATAAATTATTTATGGCACTTAATTCAGAAAAAAAATTTGGTATACTTTTCTTTTTCTTATTTTTAATTATCGGTTTGTGGCCTTTACTTAAAAGTAATGAAATAAGAGTTTGGTCATTATTAATCAGTTTATTTTTTTTATTTTCAGCGATGCTATCTTTAAAATTTCTTATTCCAATGAATAAATTATGGATTAAATTTGGTGAACAACTTGGTAAATTTATTGCACCTATAATATTATCTTTTATATATTTTTTTATTCTTACTCCTATAGGCATATTTATGAGAATAATTAAGAAAGACTTATTGAATTTAAATTTCTCGAAACAAAATTCTTATTGGGTTAAAAGACAAAAATCTTTTAGTAAAATTAATAAACAATTTTAATGCTTGCATTTTTGAAAGAATTTTTTGAATTTTTAATGGAAAGAAAAAAATATTGGTTATTACCGATCATTTTAATTCTATTAATGTTTGGAGTTTTAATTGTTTTAAGCCAAGGCTCCGCAGTAGCTCCATTCATTTATACAATTTTTTAATTAAATGAATGATTTTTTAAAAAAAAATCTTGAAGAAGTTGACGGTATTTTGCGACTGAAATTGAATAATTCAATAGTCAAAAAAGTTTCTGAGTTTTATACAAGTAATCCATTTCCAAATTATAAAATTGATGATGATAAAATTTCAATTTTAGAAAAAGGCAATAAAAACTTATTAGCTAATCAATTTAAAAAATTTGTTGGCCATAATAAAAAAATTTTAGAAATTGGATGTGGAACAGGGCAACTTTCAACTTACTTTTCAATTGGTAATAATAATTTAGTTGTTGCAATGGATGCAACACTACAATCTTTGAAGATAGCTAAAAACTTTGCCAAAAAAAACGATATTCAAAACCTTATTTATGTAAACGCAGATATTTTTGAAGATGTGTTGGTTGATGAGTATTTTGATTTTATTTGGTGCAATGGAGTTTTACATCACACAAAAGATCCAAATCAGGCATTTAATGTTGCTATTAAATCTTTGAAAAAGAACGGTTACGTACTAATTGGTCTTTACAATAAATTTGGTCGACTAAGAACATTAATAAGAAAATTATTTTATAAGATAATTGGGTTAAAATTTTTAGAAATATTTGATCCAACTTTAAAAAAATTAAAAATATCAAAAAACGAAAAATTAGCTTGGATTAGAGACCAATATAATCACCCCCAAGAAAGTTTGCATACTTTAGACGAGATTTTAAATTGGTTTGAAAAAAACAAGATTGATTTTATAAGCTCAATACCTACCTGTGACTTTATAGACAATAATTATGAAGAAATATTTAAAAAAAGATCAAAAGGAAATTATTTTTATAGGTTGTTAAGTCAAATATTAATGATATTTAATAGTTTGGGATCAGATGGTGGATTATTTATAATAATTGGAAAAAAAAGAGATGACTAGCAACAAAACTTCACAACTTTTACTTATTAAATTTCCTATAATATTTCCAATTTTTTACGGCCTCACTTTATATTACTTTCCAAATTACGAAAAAGAATTAATATTAATTACAATTCTTTTATTGGCTGAGACTCATTTTGGAGCTACTTGGCCTTTTTTCTTAAACAAAGTGAATCATCAATACCTTCAAGAAAAGAAATTAAATCTAATATATATTCCAGTTTTAATTGTAGCTTTGTGTATTATTGGTTATGTTTATTTTAGAAATTTATTTTTATTAATTTTTTTTGCAGCTAATGTTTATCATGTTACCAGACAAAGTTGGGGTATTTGCAAACTTTATTGTAAAGATGAAAATGAGTTCAAGTTTCAATCAAATTTCATATATCTAATAAACTTTTTATTATTTTCCGTAGCTCTTTTTAGATTTTACGCTCCAATTATCAAAACTGAGCATTTGCTATTTTTGAATCTTATTTTTGGAGCTATTATCCTTAGTGTAAGTATCTTTTACATTTTAAAATATAGGTTTTCTGAAAATTATCTAACTTTTTTAACGGGGAGTTTAATTTTTTATCCAGCTTGTTTTGTTAACAATCCTGTCCATGTAATTTTAATGGGTGTCACAATGCATTTCACTCAGTACTTGTATTTAACAAATTTTGTGAGCAAATCGAGAGCAAGTGAGTTAGATATTGAGGAGAGAAAAGATAAAAATTATTTTTTTAGTTTCTTTATTATTATTTTAATTTATTCTTCAATAATGACTTTATTTTCATCAAGTGGAGGTACTAAAGGTATTTTATTTAAAGATTTAATTTTAATCCCTATTATTGGTCAAATGTTACATTTTTATATAGACTCCCAAGTTTGGAAATTTAGTGAAAAAAACAATAGAGATAATGTTCTCAGACATTTAAAAAAAATAATAAATTAAGTTTCTTATTTTAGATGACAGCCATTTTAGGGATATCCGCTTTTTATCACGACAGTGCGGCTGCTCTTATAATAGATGGTAATATTGTTTCTGCAGCTCAAGAAGAAAGATTCACAAGAAAAAAGCATGACGCAAGCTACCCTTTTAATGCAATTGAGTATGTTTTAGAAAATTCTAATTTAAAGTTATCAGATATTGACCACATTATCTTTTATGAAAAACCATTTTTAAAATTTGAAAGATTATTAGAAACTTACCTACCGTTTGCTCCAAAAGGTTTAAAATCATTTTCTTTAGCGATGCCAGTCTGGTTAAGAGAAAAACTTTTTCAAAAAAAATTTATATTTGAAAATCTAAAAAGACACGATAAAGAATTTAACGACATACATAAAATAAATTTCTCAGAACACCACGTTAGTCATGCATCAAGTGCTTTTTTCCCTTCACCATTTGATGAAGCTTTAATTCTAACCTTAGATGGAGTGGGAGAATGGGCTACAACAACTCTATCAGTGGGAAGGAAAAATAAAATTGAAATTTTAAAAGAAATATTTTTCCCTCACTCTTTAGGGCTGCTTTATTCTGCATTTACCTATTATCTTGGTTTTAAAGTAAATAGCGGCGAATATAAAGTAATGGGTTTAGCTCCATATGGATCTCCAAAATACAAAGATATTATAATATCAAAATTAATCGATTTAAAAGAAGATGGGTCATTTCGAATGAATATGAGATATTTTGATTATCCCACTGGATTAACAATGACAAATAAAAATTTTTCAAAATTATTTGGCAAGCCCGTTCGAGCTTCTGAGTCAGAAAAAATAGAACAATTTCATATGGATATTGCCGCTTCAATTCAAGTAGTCGTTGAAGAAATAGTATTAAAAATTGTTGGAAATATTTCCAAAGAATATCAAATAAAAAATTTATGCTTAGCAGGTGGTGTAGCATTAAATTGTGTTGCTAATGGTAAAATTTTGAAAAAAGGTTACTTTGATAAAATCTGGATACAACCAGCCGCAGGTGATGCTGGCGGATCTTTGGGTTCTGCTTTGTTCTATTGGTACCAAGAATTAAATAAAACTAGAGAAATAAATTCAACAGATAAAATGAACGGATCTTTTCTTGGTCCAAAATTTGAAGACGATAAAATTGAAAGAAAACTTCAAAATTTAAATGCTAATTTCAAAAAATTTTCTACTGATGATATGATCGATTTAGTTGTTAAGAATTTAAAAGATCAAAAAACTATTGGTTGGTTTCAAGGAAGAATGGAATTTGGCCCAAGAGCTTTGGGTTCAAGATCAATTTTAGCTGATCCCAGATCAGATAAAATGCAAAAAAATTTGAATTTAAAAATAAAATATAGAGAGAGTTTTAGACCCTTCGCACCATCAATTCTTATCGAAGATTTAAATGATTGGTTTGAGCTTAATGTGGAAAGTCCATACATGTTACTAGTATCTGAAATAAAAAATAAATTAAAAATTGAAATGTCTAATGAAGAAAAAAAATTATTTGGAATTGAAAAGTTAAATATAAAAAGATCCTTAATCCCAGCAGTTACACATGTTGACTATTCATCAAGAATTCAAACTGTTCACAAAGATACAAATCCTTTATATCATAAGCTAATAAGCAAATTTAAAGACTTAACAGGATGTCCAATTTTAGTGAACACTTCATTCAATATAAGAGGTGAACCAATTGTATGTAGCATAGAAGATGCTTTTTCTTGTTTTATGGGGACCAATCTTGATATTTTAGCTATAGGAAACTTTTTACTTTTTAAGAAAGATCAAAGTAAAAGCCTTTTTACAAATTTAAAAAACAAATTTGAACCTGATTGATTATTAAAATGCTAAAGAAATCTGCCATTCTTTTATTTATATCTTTAATATTTGTTGAAGTTTTCTCTTTAATTGCAACAAAGTTAAATCTTTTAATAGTTAATCATGAGCCTGATTATATTTATAGCCAAGGAAACAAGTGGAGGATTGAAAATACAAATTGGGGTTCATGGCATAAAAATAATTTTAAAGACATGCACTCAACAAAATGCTTTTCTGTAAAATATGAGTCAAATAATATTGGCGCAAGAGATAATATTGATTATTTTAAAAACGAAACAAAAAAATCCATAATTTTGCTTGGGGATAGTATGGCTGAAGGTTTTGCTTCAAATTTGGAGGATACTTTTGCAAAGAAGCTTGAAAGTAAAGTTAAAAAAAAGATATTAAATTTTGGATCTGCAGCAAATTTTGGACCTCTCCAAGCCAAAATTTTATATGATGAAATGGCAAAATTTTATAATCACGATGAAATTATTTTATTTTTAAACCTAAATGATGATTTTATTGATAATAATTGGAATTTTTGGAATACAAAAATTAAACGTTTAAGACACAGACCATATTTTGTAATTAATGATAAAAATGAATTTAGCATTTTTTACCCGACTCAAGATATGAGTCATATAAAAAAAAAATTTTATGAATTTTATTTTTTAAATATTCAAGGTTTTCTAACAAAGTATACTTATACAGCAAATACACTTAAAACTTTAAACTCTGTTTTTGCTAAATACAGGGCCAATAAAAATCATACAGATGATCATGTAGAAGTTATGAAAACTTCTAATAATATTCACACTTATTTTATTGAAGACAAGTTGTCAATTAATGGAACTCTATTTTCATTAGAAGAATTTTTTAAAATTAGTAAAAACAAAAAAAAAACAGTTGTTTTAATACCTCAAGTAAGTGATTTACAAAGAATAGAGAGCGGTGAAAAATTTAAAAGTCTTTATTGGTATAAAAAATTAAATTATTTACTAAACAGGTATGGCGTTAAATTGATTGATCTTTCAGAGCATTTTTCATCAAATGAATATCAAAAGATGAGACATTCTTGTGATCATCATTGGAATAATCTAGGAAATTTAAAAGTTGCTGATTTAGTCTATAACTTAAATTTTAAATGATTAAGATTAAATTAAACTCAAAACTTCGTCCACTTCAATAGAGTTTATATCTTTCGTGTTATGCAACTTTTTACTATCAATTATTTTTATGTACTTATTTTTCGGAGCAAATTTTTCAGGGCTTGTAGGTCCAAATAAAACTATCATTGATATATTTGCTAAAGACATCATATGCATAATTCCATTATCAACTGTAACAGCCATTTCTAATCGTGATGATAGTGCTGTCACTAATGCAGGGCAAGCTAAATTTGAGTTTAATTCAGGAAAAATAGCTGATGGTACTTGAGTTTTTATTTTTTCAATTAAATTAATATTTTCTTTTTCAATAAAAAAAACTGGAATTTTTTTTTTTGAGATTATTTTATTGGCTAATTCAGTAAATTTGAAAATTGACCAACTTTTTTTTCTGTATTGATTTCCTTGTGTAACAGAGAATCCAACATAGTTTTTGTCCGGAAGTAATCTTTTAGCCTCGGTTAAAAATTTTTTTTCTAAATGATTAAAATTAAAATTGATAGTTTTTATACTTGTTTCACAAAAATTACTTAAATTTTCTAAATGATCCTCAGTATAACGTTTATTTTTTTTAGTGCAAAACCAATAGTTATATGTTGAGGAGTAAAACTGATCATGAGGTATTTTACGAAGAATTAAAGTATTTCTAATTTTAGATTGTAAATCTATAATCAAATCCATTTTTTCTTTGATTAAACCTTGATATTTATTTTTAGCTAACAAAAAATGCCACCATCTGAAGCCAAAATATTTTAAGTTTAAGTCAAGAGTTTTAATGTAAATCTTATATTCCTTTAATTTTCCCTCGAAATGGTTTTGATGAGCACCTAAATAAAAAAATTCAGCAGATTTGAAGTGATTCTGAAGACTCAATATTAATGTAAACAATTGAATTGAGTCTCCTAATCCTCCCCCTGAATTGTATATTAAGATTTTTTTCATGAGATAATTATACTTTATAAGATTAGTAAAATAATATAAATATCATAAATAAATTGTACCGTGCCCTCGTGGTGAAATTGGTAGACACAAAGGACTTAAAATCCTTGCCCTTTTGGGAGTGCCAGTTCGAGTCTGGCCGAGGGCACCAGCTTAAAATGAGAAAAACTATAATTATATCCGATAATAACTCAAAATCTTTAAAGATAAAAAAATTTATTGCTAAAAAAATTAGATCAAAATCAATTTTAAGATCGGATTTAGTAATTGTTATTGGCGGTGATGGTTTCATGCTTCAAACCCTAAAAAAAAATATTAATAAATCTAATTTATATTACGGTGTAAATTCAGGAAACTATGGATTTCTTATGAATAAATTTTCCAAAAAAAACTTTGTAAAAAATTTATTGAAAGCTAAAATGATTAAAATTTCACCTCTAGAAATGAAAGTAATAAGCAACTCTAAGAAAAAAAAATATTTAGCAATAAATGAAGTTTCAATTTTAAGACAAAGTAGACAGGCTGCCTCTATATCAATAAAAAATAGTACAAAATTAATTATTAAAAATTTAATTGCTGATGGAGTTCTTATTTCTACTCCTGCTGGTAGCACAGCCTACAATATGTCTGTATATGGACCCATATTAGATTTAAATTCAAAAAAAATTTCAATTGCTCCGATTAGTGCATTTAGGCCTAGAAGATGGAAA